>JAGODU010000043.1 GCA_017998095.1 Prolixibacteraceae bacterium
CAGATGTTCATATCGCCTTGGTTTCAGATATGATTCAGGGTATATAATGTACCGTAAAAACAATATAAGCGATATGCGATTTACTGCAGGTATTGGTTTCCCGATTCAAAAATCAGCATCCATGGTTAATTTATCTGTTGAAGCCGGAAGAAAAGGAACAACCAGGATGGGACTCATTATGGAGGATTACATCAAATTTACTGTTGCCTTTTCTTTTCAGGATTTATGGTTTATCGAAAGAAAGGTTAACTAATGATTCTTTAAATTTATTTATTATTTCCAGATGGTCGAAAGCCAGCTCAGGTAAATTATCTGTTTCAAACCATTTAGCATTTGCTGCATCATCTCCGGCAACGGGATTAACCATCTCTTCAGTATGAGCCAGGTAAACTATTGTTATTGTTCTTCCCCGGGGATCTCTTCCCGGTGTGCCAACTGTACAAAATTGATGTATTTTAATACCTTCAATGCCTGTTTCTTCTTTCAACTCCCGTAAACATGCTTCGTCCAAATCTTCATCCATATCAATGAATCCTCCCGGCAAAGCCCATAAGCCCTTATATGGTTCGTTTTTCCTTTCTATCAAAAGTATATGTGTAGCCTTATGTTTTCCTGCTGTAAGTATTATGTCAGTGGTGACAGCCGGACGGGGATATTTGTATGTATAATTCATTCCTTTATGGATTGATAATTCTCTTCATCAAACGAAGTTGATGAGTATATCTATGTGTTTCAATATTATATATACCAGCGTGGTCAATATTGTCTATTCTTACCTTTCCTGAAGAATGGATTATTTTATGCTTCTCCCAGATAATACCAACATGTATTATCTCCCCGTTTTCATTATCAAAAAAAGCAAGATCACCCGGTAAAGCTTCTTCAACGAACGAAAAATGTTCTCCAATTGTTGCCTGAACAGAAGCGTCACGAGGAATCTGAATTCCTGCAATCTTATATGCAATCTGCGTAAGTCCTGAACAATCAATTCCCAAAGGAGTTCTGCCTCCCCATTGATAGGGTGCATTAAAGTATTTTAAAGCTGCATTAATTATCTTGTTACGGTAATCATTGGTTTTGTATACGTTTACAGAATTCCCTTCTATGTGATATTCTACACTTCCAATTTTAAATGTTGATTTTCTTGAATTGTAATGTGGTAAGGTACTTCCCGATACGATTAGAAAATTCCTGTAATGGTTAACCTGTTGAACAATGTTGAAAATATCACAGGAAACAGGTTGAAGATTTTCTGATAAGTATTTATATTCTTTGGGAGTAATTGGAATTATCACTTTTCGGTCAATCCACCCTTCGTATCCGTCATGGTGAAGTTTTATCCTGCACCATTTTGCTTGTTCCTCAATTATTTGGAAATGCTCGCCCAATAACACCTGTGTGCACATTTCACTTTTTTCGGTCGGCTCTGTCCTTACCGGTATGGAACTTAAATCTGAAATACCGTACATTTAAAAAAGAATCTGTTTCAACAATGTTAATACACCAAATATACAAGTTTCATTTAACTGATTAGCTTCATGATATTAAATATTTCCCTATTTTTAAATTTTTAAAAATTAACAGCACAAAATGCAATACCATGATTATATCGAAGGGTAGACTAATGGCCTTTTACAGGAAGTCGTATCATACTCTGATTTTTATCTTTACTTTCCTGATGATATATGTGCTTTTACCTAAACAAGGTAAATTCAAGTATGAATTTCAAAAGGGAAGTCCCTGGAGACACGAAAACCTTATTGCTCCTTTTGATTTTCCGATTCTAAAGCAAAAAGAAGTTTATGATGCTGAAAAAGACAGCTTATTTAAGCAATATGCACCTTTTTTTACTCTCGATTTAAGTGTTGAATCTTTATCCTCAGGTTCCCTTGAAAACGACATTGAAAACTTGCCTGAATATCAGAATCTGAAAGATTTATCAGCCAAAGAAAATATAAAGAAGAAGATAAAGGATATATATTCAGAAGTTTATTCCAAAGGGGTGCTCGATAATTCCATGGAAACAAGCGATGCTTTGAAAAACTGCAATAATCTGAATGTCGTCTCAGATAATTATGCTGCTATTAAAAGTACAAGCGAGGTTTTTACATTAAAAAATGCCTATATAGAAATTGAAAAAAAGGCAGAAGAATTTTCATCAGTAAACCCCTCTTTCAAAAATATAGTAGAAAAGATCGACCTGAATAAATACCTTGAGTCTAATCTTAAGTTTGATAACGGATTAAGTACGACAAACCTTAAGGAAATGGAAGAAAGTCTTTCCAAAACAAGAGGTGTTGTTCCGGCAGGTATAAGGATTATTTCACAGGGAGATATTGTGAGTAATGAAAATTTCCAGATTCTGGAATCTCTTAAATATGCCTATGAAAAAAATAAATCATACGGAGGATGGCTATCACTGAACATCCTTGGTAATATGCTGATTATTCTTGTTTTGCTTATTGTGTTGGTTTTATATCTGAGGAATTTCAATGAAAAGCTTTTCTGGAGAAAAAGAAACTTTACTTTGATATTTCTGACTATGCTGCTGATGTTTATCCTTGCAAGGATTTTATATAATGACGACTACTGGAGCTTCTATATCCTTCCGGTTTGTATCCTGCCTATAATAATCAGAACTTTTCTTGGTACAAAACCTTCAATACCCGTGCATGTTATTACTGTACTTATTATTGGCTTTCTTGCACCAAACAGCTTTGAGTATGTCCTGATTCAAATGGTAACCGGTATAGTTGCTGTTGTCAGTCTATACAGACTTCACCGCCGTGGGCACCTTGTTATCTCAGCATTCTACATCACTTTATGCTATCTGATTTTATTCTTTGGCTTTGAATTTGCAAAGGAAGGCAGAATTGAAAACGTTGACTGGAACCAGTTCAGATGGTTTATTGGAAACGGTATACTAATCCTTATTACATATCCTTTGATTTTTATATACGAGAAAGTATTTGGCTTTATTTCTGATGTTACCCTCATGGAATTGTCTGATACTAATCACCCACTTTTAAGGAAACTGGCAGAAGAAGCTCCCGGTACATTTCAACATTCAATGCAGGTTGCAAACCTTGCAGAAGCAGCTGTTTTAAAAATCGGAGGAAATCCTATGCTTGTCAGAACGGGTGCTTTATATCACGACGTTGGTAAAATTCTTAATTCAAATTACTTTATCGAAAACCAAATGGCAGGACAGAATCCCCATGAAAATATGTCGTACGAAAAAAGTGCAGAAAAAATAATTGACCATGTTAAGGAAGGAATTATATTTGCCAACAAGCATAAGATTCCGGCCGCTATTGTTGAATTTATTAAAACTCATCACGGAACTAGTCTTGCAGGTTTTTTCTATACTAAATACCTGAAAGAAAATCCGGCAGGTGTTATTGATATTAAAAACTTTACTTACCCGGGACCTAATCCAATCACTAAAGAAACAGCTATTGTTATGCTTGCTGATGGTGTGGAAGCTGCCAGCAGAAGCCTGCCTGAAAAGAATGCTGATACATTGATGAATGTTGTAAATAAGATAATTGACGGGAAAATTAATAATCGTGAACTTGAAAATGCTCCTTTGACTTTCAAAGATATTAAGAATATAAAAGAGATATTCTTTGAAAAACTAAAGAACATTTACCATGTCAGGATTCAATATCCCACAAGTAAAGAATAATTAATTTTTTATACCAAAGACCTTAAATAATTTGATTTTTAACTTTTTGAACTAAGTATAACAAATTTAAAATTTTTAAATAGTGACGAGAATATTCTTATTAGCTTGTGCCTGCTGTGGCGGGGCACCTGAAAACAAAGCCGGACTTTCAAGGTCGGCTTTTAGTAAAGTTATTGATGGTAAAAATGTTTCCCTCTGGACATTAGTCAATAAAAACGGGATGGAAATGACTGTTACTAATTATGGTGGCAAAGTCGTTTCTCTTCTGGTGCCCGATAAAACCGGAAAACTTGTTGACGTCGTTACAGGGTATAATTCTATCGATGATTTCCTGAAATCGGGAGAAATTTATTTTGGTGCAACAATAGGCCGTTACGGAAACAGAATTGCTAATGGCAAGTTTTCTATTAATGGTGTTGAATACCCACTTGCCACTAACAACGGTCCGAATAACCTTCATGGTGGCGTAAAAGGTTTCCATGCCGTTGTCTGGGACGCAAAGCAAATCGATAAAAGTACTCTCCAATTGTCGTATCTGGCCAAAGACGGCGAAGAAGGATTTCCCGGCAACCTGAATGTGAAAGTTGTTTACAAGATTACTGATGACAATGAATTTACTATTGAATATTACGCTGAAACAGATAAAAAGACTGTTTGTAATATGACAAACCATGCTTATTTCAATCTTTCAGGTGAAGGATCAGAAACTGCAATGGACCATATTCTTCAAATTGATGCTGATGGTTTCACTCCTTCAAACTCAGATCTTATTCCCCTTGGAAATGTTGAACCGGTTGAAGGAACTCCAATGGATTTCAGAAAACCTGAAGTAATTGGCTCAAGAATAAGTGAAGATTACGAACCATTGAAGTTTGGCTACGGATACGACCATAATTTTGTTATTAACAAGAAAGAAGGGGAGATTGCTCATGCTGCTACTCTTGTTTCTCCGGTAACAGGTATTAAAATGGAAGTGTTTACTGATCAACCGGGAATTCAATTGTATTCAGGCAACTGGATGAATGGTTCAGAAATAGGTAAATCAGGCAAGGCATATAAATACAGAGCAGCTGTATGTCTTGAAACCCAGCATTTCCCGGATTCACCAAATCAGCCTCAGTTCCCGTCAACCTTACTTGAACCGGGACAAATATACAGACATACAACAATACATAAATTCTCAATAGAATAGGAAAAGGGCTTTATGCCCTTTTTTTTGTCTTTATTTTAAGCAATTATGATAATATTTTAAGAAATTGTTATTTTAATTTAGAAACAGAATTACTTATATTTGATAAATATTTCATTACAAGCCTATAAGAATCTGAAAATAAACAAATAACTAAAATACAACTAATTATGAAAACTTTTCTTTTTAAAGCTGTATGCATCTCAGCAGCTGTCCTTATTTCATTATCAGGATGCAATAACGCAAGCAAGAAAAAAATGACTACTTCAGATGGCAAGGATGCTGTTGTCGAAGTTGAAGTTTTTGATCCGGTTAAAATGAAGGACCAGATTGTTGAATCAATTAATAAATTTCCTTCCTATAAAGAACTTTCTGACTTACTTAATGAAGCCGGTGCTTCTTATATATATGATTTGACGCTTTCTACAGAACAGTACCCTAAAATGTTAACTCAGAATCAACTTGCTCTCGGAAGCGGTATGTATATGTTCGACTGGGTTTATTCACTCGGTTATAAAAGAAATGACAAGGGCGCTGAATTTGGCAAGATTTTATTGGATGTGAGAGAAAAAGCCGGTTTAAAGGAAAAACTTACTTTTAATGATAATTTCTACGGCCGCATTCAAAATAATGCAGACAATAAAGACTCTTTGGATTTCCTCGTTACAAGTGCTATCAACAAAATTAACCAAAAGCTTTCTGAAGAAGAAAATCCTTTGTTCTATTCACTTTCTGTAATCGGTGTAAACATTGAAGCTTTGCACGTTTCTTTCCAGCTGGCAGCTCTGGCATCAGATAACAAAAAACTACTTGACATTATCAGCAATCAAAAGGAACGTGTTGCTACATTGTATTCCTTACTTGAACTTATGTCAGGTGATCAAACTATCAAACCAATCTACGAAGATCTGAAACCAATACATCAGGCTATTCAGGAAAATGAATTTATCAATGCCGATAAACTTAATGAACTTGCTCCTAAAATTGAAGCTTTAAGGAACAAGCTTATCCTATAATACAAACTGAAGGAAAAAACTTTCCGGAAAGATGTTATTTTTGAAAACCGGGCGGATTGCATTTATATTTATTTTATAAGTAATCCGCCCTGGTTATTACTTAAAACTCTTACTTTCACTTCAAGTCAATAATCGCTATGAACGAAACTACCCTAAATGCTCTGATCAACCTTTTTGCCTTATTTTCTTCAATAAGCGAATCAAAGAAAGAAGATGCCATGCGGGTATTTTCACAGTACCTGCAGCTTCATCTTGGTATTACTTCTTCTGATGAGTATATGCAGCTTTTTGAAGAACTGCTCGACTTATACGGCACAGATGGCGAACAACTTATTCCGGTCGACCTGAACGAACAAGCCAGAACTGTCAGTAGCAACATAAAAAGCAGACTTCAGAAAAATGAACAAATAATGGTGTTCCTGCGGTTTCTTGAACTGGCTAAAACAGGTAACACCGGAAAAGCCGAAACACTGTTTACTACTTTATCAGAAGTATTTGAAATAGACAACACTGAATATGAAAAGTTCAGACAGTTTGTTTTCAGCTCTTCTCACGATGAAATCTCTTCCGATGGATTCCTGCTGATAAATAATATTGAAGAGTGTTCTAACAAGAAAATAAAACACATTTATGAGAAAAATATAAACGGTGAACTGCTTTTCCTCAGCTCACCGATGATAGGACATTATATTTTTATCCTCAAGGGAAAAGAAGAACTTACTCTTGAAGGTAACCTTATAATTCCTGACCGCTTTTATGCTCTAAAGGAAGGCGGTATTATCAGAGGATCAAGAATTTCTCCAATTTACTTTATCGATATTGTTTCCAATTATTTTGACAAAAAGGAAACTTCAACTTTTATTTTCTCAGGTGAAGAACTTGAATTCAAATTCAGAAACAGTGAAAACGGTCTCTACCGCTTTTCTTTTTCTGAATCATCAGGACAGTTGGTAGCTATTATGGGGGGCAGCGGTGTTGGAAAATCTACTCTGCTGAATATCCTGAACGGCAACATTCCTGTTCAGCACGGTACAATCAGAATCAATCAATTCGACATACATAAAGACAAAAAGGAAATCGACGGATTAATAGGTTTCGTTCCCCAGGACGACCTGCTGTTCGAAGACCTTACTGTCAGGGAAAACCTTTACTACAACGCCCGGCTTTGTTTCGATGAACTTACAAAAGAGGAAATTGAAGCAAAAGTAGACCAGACCCTCCATGAACTTGAACTTAACAGTTTTAAAGACCTGAAGGTTGGAAGTCCCCTGAAAAAGACTATCAGCGGCGGCCAGCGTAAAAGGCTGAATGTTGCCATGGAGCTCATCCGCGAACCTGCTATCCTTTTTGTTGATGAACCAACATCCGGACTTTCATCAACTGATTCTGAAAAGATAATGCTCCTCCTGAAACAGCAAGCCCGCAAAGGAAAGCTGATAATGGTAAACATTCACCAACCATCATCAATGATATTCAAACTTTTTGATAAGCTTTGGATAATGGACAAGGGAGGCAGGCCAATTTATACCGGAAACCCGCTCGATGCAATTATTTACTTTAAAAAAGAGGTAAACCATATTAATTCAGATATCTGCGAGTGTATCAACTGCGGAAATGTAAATCCTGAACAGGTACTTGAAATTGTTGAAACTAAAATGATCGACAGCTCAGGTAACTTTACTAATAAAAGAAGGTTCTCACCGGAATACTGGTATGCCCTTTATTCTGAAAGAAATAAACCGCTCAAAGAAAAAAGAACAAAGAGTTTCGAAGAACTACCCCTTACGGGTTCCAAACGACCCGGATTATTCAAACAGTTTAAAATTTTCTTTGAAAGAAACTTCCGCATTAAATTTACCGACAGGCAATATGTGATGATCAACCTTCTCGAGGCCGCCATATTGGCTGCTATTGTGGGTTATTTTACACGATTTTCTGAAGAGGGTAAATATATCTTCTTCGAGAATAAAAGCCTTATTTCCTATCTTTTTATGGCCATAGTGGTTGTTCTCTTTATGGGTATGAGCATTAGTGCCGAAGAAATTATCAAAGACAGGAAGATACTCCAGCGAGAGCAGTTTTTAAACCTAAGCAGGCTTAGCTACCTTAACTCAAAAATATTGTTTCTGTTCCTGCTTTCTGCATTTCAAACTTTAAGCTTTGTGCTTGTTGGCAATTTGATTCTTGGAATCCACAGCATGACCCTGACCTACTGGCTTGTTTTGTTTTCCGTTGCTTTCTTTTCAAATCTGCTGGGACTGAACATTTCTTCTGCTTTCGACTCAGTAGTAACGATTTATATCCTGATTCCATTGTTGCTGATACCCCAGATACTCCTTTGTGGTGTTATTGTGAAATTCGACGACCTGCAAAACAAAAATGCAGATAAGGATGCTGTTCCTTTTGTAGGCGACCTGATGGTTTCCCGCTGGGCTTTTGAAGCAATGGCTGTAGAACAATACAGAAATAACCCGTATATGGCCGATTTCTTTGAAATGGAAAAGGCAATGGGCAATGCACGTTACAGGGCAGATGTCATCACTACTGAACTTATCGGACAAACTGACCTCACTCTCGGATGGCTCAAAAAAGGGAAAACTGATGATGAATTTTCAAGGAAACTGAATATCATCAGAAATGAGATTTCTGAACTCGATGACGAAGGCGTTTATAACAAGTTTGAAAACATTCAAATGATTACTCCGGGGCAGTTTAACAGCGATATTGCTGCTCAGGCAAAAGCCCATCTTGAAAAGCTCAAATCAATTTATTCTGATGAGTATAAAAATGTCAGAAAAGAAAACGACAATTACATAAACAGTATAAAGAAGGAATACGGCAGCGATTATTTGTACAACCTTAAAATGAAATACCATAACAAGTCGCTGGAAGAGCTGGTACTCAACACTACAGTAAAGGAAGTATTCAGGGAAACACCCAACGGCCTGATGCAAAAGGTTGCTCCGATATATAAAAAGCCTGACTTTAGAAATGGCAGGTCTCATTTCCTTTCATCAGAAAAAAATATTTTTGGCATTTCAGTTTATACACTGTGGTTTAATGTTGGTGCCATTTGGTTTATGTGCCTGGTTCTGTATCTGGCATTATATTACGACTGGCTTAGGAAAATAATCAACATTGGAATGTTCAGCTTTAAAAAGAAAAAGTCAAGCTGATAGTTAATCCGTTTCTTTCCGACCCAATGAAATTAGGAACAATGTGAATATGACAGGGAGTAAATCTTCTATTGGCAGAAAACTGATGATTAGTAGAATAGATTCCTCACTACACTACGTTTCGTTCGGAATGACCCTCATCCTGTAATTAGTAGGGGGGAATGGAAAGGGCGGCGATGCCGCCCTTTCCATTCATATACCCCAAAAAGCGGCCGTCATTCCGAACGAAGTGAGGAATCTCTTTTACATTACCTGTAGCCCGTCATTCCGAACGAAGTGAGGAATCTCAATACACAAAAAGAAACTTATATTGGTAAAATGCCTGAATATGTGGAGGTTATATAAATCAGTCATTGGTAGTACTTAGATATATTTCATATTATTTTACTATTGATACATTGTAAATTAAGGAAAGTATGATAACTTTACCATAATAAAATTATTTATCCCTATGAAAAAATTATTCTCTGTTACCCTAATTATATTCTTAACCCAGATTGCTTTAGCACAGCGACTTCTTGATGCTCCGGTAGGTACTGCTGAAATAGATGGTTTTATTGAAGATGCCTGGGATGTTTGTCCGGAACAGGCTATTGACCTTTCATACGATATGGAAACACCAACTGTAACTTCTTTCTTTAAAATTATGCCTGATGCCAAAAATCTATATGTTATTGTAAATGTTATTGATGAAGGTAACCATTATCCCGGATGGAAATCAGGTGGCAATGACGAAGATTATGATAATGTAAAGCTGTATTTCGATTTTAACAAAGAACTGAAAGATGGTCTGGGACCTTCGACAAACTTTTCAGGGCATTATGTTTTTTCAGAAAGCTTCAATGAAGGAAACTATGGCAAACCAATAACTGTTGTTCCAACAGCTCCCGGAGACAGAAATCCGGGTGGAACTTATTGCTATTCACTTTATGACGAAGATTATGTATTTGAAGTGGCAATACCATATACAAATTTATACGATAAAGATAGTGTTCAGCTATCAATGAACCTGATACGCGAAAGAGGAGGCTTTGGCTTTGATGTTGTCCTGACTGATCAGGATGAAGGCAAAACAACAAAACCCCAAAGAGTAGTCTGGAATTCAGATTCTTTGGATTTATATGAAAATATGGACGATGCAGGTACAATTAATATCAGAACAAACGACCCCTGTTGGTGGTTTGATGTCAGCCCTCTTTCATTAATAATAGATTCCGAGGCGAAAATTAATGTTGTGACTAACCTGAACTGGACTGTAGAGTCTGATCAGGCATGGTTGACTCCCGATCCAAAGTTTGGAAAACAAGATTCAGAAATCACTTTAAGAGCTGAGCCAAATAATTCTGATAAAGAAAGAAGTGCCAGGGTTACTGTTAAGTTATACTATGTTGAAGATACAATCTCAGTGAAAGTGACACAATTGCCCTATACTTCAGCTCTTACCTTTGACAATGGAAAAGATTTAATGATTTATCCTTCAGTTGTTAAGAACCACTTTATGATAAAAGGCTTGACCCATCAGGCTGATATATCATTGTTTGACATTACCGGCAAGAAATTGCTTTCCAAAAGTGTAGGGGGACAAGAATTTATTCCTATCACTCATTTGAATAAAGGAATTTATATTGCTGAAATTGAAATAGATAATCGAAAAATAATAAAAAGGCTAATCAAGGAATAAATTTGTTAAAAATAAAAAGCACTACCTTTTAACTCGCTATTTGAAAATTTCGGGTATTATTAGAATGTCCTTGAAATATTAAATCCGAACCTGATATCTCCTTTTAGCCAGCTGCCTGTCGTTTCTGCTATATAGGCAGATTCAAATATGCCTGTTGCATTTGTGAAAAAGAGCTGAAAAACATGCCCCCCGGTTTCAATTTCAGCACCAAATGAAAGCGGATTATGAATTCCTGAATCATTTTTATTGAATAAATAATGGTATTCTCCGGTTAAGGCCATCCATTTTGTAATTTTAAATCGTCCACCAGCTCCAAGGGCAAATAAATCATTACTGTCATCCGGTGTTTTCACCAGATTATAATGGATATAGGTTGGCATCAATTGCAGTGAAATGCTCTGGTTGAACTTTCTGGAAGCAAGTATTTGAAACGAATAGTTCATTCTATGTGCAAACAAGTATTTCCTCCCGTCATCAGGCCATTTGTCCGATGATATATTCATTGAAGCTAAAAGTCCCAGTGTTAATGGAATGCTTTTATTCCCGTCACTTTGCCTGAGCAATAGCTGTTTGGCAAAAAAATCCCAGTTGCTTTTATAAGTACTGCGTCCTATTCCTATTGAAGTTGTTTCTGATAAGCCATATTCCAGGCCAAGCCTTATTGTTGCAAGGTCAAGTCCCCATAAATCGGAAAACCCTGAGCTCAAAGGACCAAAACGATGAGAAATGAGAAATACAAGTTCTCCCTTTCCGGGAATCTTGGTTGTATGGGCATTAATCAACTGAACTGATTTAAATACAGCATCAGTATATACAGGTTCTTGATTATCTGTTAATTGCTGATCAAGAATGTCTTCTATGTTTTGAGCATTAGCTGTTAAGGTGAATATTATCAGCAAAAGAGTGTAAAACTGTTTCATGTCAGTTGGTTTTCATTAGTTCAAATTTGAATTTAAGGGTAACTTCAATTTCTCCGGCAATATTTTTCTCTACTACCTTTGGAATTTTAATATCATAATCGGAAGGTTTAATAATGAAAGTTGATTGAGCAAGCCATTGTCCGTCCGATTTTTCTATAATTCCTTTAATTTCCATTTTCTTTGAAACTCCATGAATGGTCATTTCACTGTCAAGTATTACATTTTGTTTTTCCGATTTCTGAGCATCGATCTCACTTAGGTTTTTAATTGTGGCTTTAAATACTGCCTGTGGATATTTATCCGACTCCACATAGTTTTCATTAAAATGTTCCTGCATAAGTGCTTTGTCGAAAACAAAGGACTTCATCAATACTTTGGACACAACCTCTCCGGTTTGTGTGTCAACAATGCAGGTTGCCTGATTATTTGTTGCTTCTATATTTTCAACCGGAGTGGCAGAAAAGAAACGGACATAACCATTACGTGTCATATATTTCTGGCCAAACGACTGAAATATAAATACTGACAGCAGTATTACCAGAATTGTAATCTTTTTCATTTTCAATTGTTTTTAATTCCCTGTTCTATCCAGGCGTTAATCTTGTTTATCGTACAATCAGGCAGCTTATCTGAATTCTGAGGCATAGGTGAGACCCCCGGTTTATGCATAATAACTTTCATCAATTCACCCGATTGAGCATAGGGTTTGATGTTATCATAACCTTCCAGATTGACACCCCCTGAAGCATAACCTGAACTGTGACAAGAAATGCAGCTGTTTTGCATTATCGGATTTACATCGACAGCAAACGACATGTTTGCTGTACTGCAACTGTCGGTTACATCACCGAAATATTCAACTTCATTGTGCCAGGTACAGCTTGTGAAAAAAACAAGCATAATTGAAAACAGAAATATTTTTAGCTTGATAATCAAATTTTTATTTTTAGAATTCTCCATGACGTAGTCTTATTTATTGGATGCCATTTTGCTTAATTCAGCTGAATTTTATTTGTAAACTCTCCCTTTTGGGTAATCGTTTTCACCAAATGAATACCAGGTCTTATATTTTCAATGTTTATAGCAGTCCTGTTTGAGTTTATATTGTTTTGGGTTAACACAATCTTTCCATTCAAATCATAAATGACAATACTTGAAATGATGCTTTCCGATTCAATATTCAATCGTTCTTTAGCAGGGTTAGGATAAACATTAAACTTGATGCTTCCTTTGCTATCGACATTATTGGTTTTACTTTCCGCAACAGTCAGCTTGCTTGTATATATTTTATCCCCGCTTGTACTTCCATTCCCGTTTGCCGCATTAATTGCAGCGTAAAACGTTACATCGCCTGTCCCGGCAGCAGGGGCGATCCAATCGAAACTCCATGTTATACTTCCGTTTACAGGTGTAATACCTGCTGATTTATGGGTGACTGATTTATTACCGTTTACAAGTTTTGTTTTCGTGTCATCGGTAATTACAAAATTTGCCTGTTTTCCTCCTGCACTTTCGGCAGTAATTTCGAAGCCTATTTTCTGTGCAGCTGCGTCGCTTGCACTAAGGGTGACAGTGTATTTTTCACCTGACACATAACCGGCTGCCGGAATATTTGTACTTATCCACTCGACCGGGTTTAATGCACCGGTATGGCATTGGGCACAGGTTTCTTTATCTATCGGCGATCCTGTCTTAGCACCAGGGGAAGCTGAATTATATAATACTGAAGAAATAAAGGCAAGGCCTGTTATCAGTATTGCAAGCGTTAAGATTAAATTTTTCTTCATATTAGTTACTGGTTTTAAGTGTGCATGCTTGTATAATGATGAATTCTACTTAGTTAAAACCATTTATAAATCAAAAAGTTCACTATAACAATTTAAGAAAAAAACTGATGAATATTATTATTTGATAATCTAAAAATGTTTATATTTATTATATGTTTTATTTTCATAATGTTATAACTGGAGGAGATATGAGAGGAAGAATATTTACTTACCGGCAAGTTATTTTTAGTATTTTTTGTTTTTTAGCTTTTACAGGAAATTCAAAAGATTTAAATCCATCATTTAACAAGGTTTTTCTTCAGGGTGAAGTGACTGTTATTGAGCTGTTCATGGATGAAAACGACAAGCAGCTTTTAATTAAGCCTGTAGATCTTTATGCGGATATTTACTACCCGGTTGATTTCCACTTCTCGAATTCAAAGCTTGATACAACTGTTTACAATGTTGGTATCCGGTTAAGAGGAAATACTGCCAGAGGAAGTAAAAAGAAACCTTTCAAAATTGATTTCAAAGAATATGGGGGAGAGAAATTTCTTAATTTGAAGAAACTTAATCTTAAGCCAAACACTAATGATCCGAGTCAGCTGAGGGAATACCTTACAACCCTCATGTATCGCAAAATGGATGTTCCTGTTGCCAGGGCAGGTTATACTGAAGTATATATTAACGATGAATATATGGGTGTTTACCTCAATGTTGAAAATATTGATGATGAATTTGTTGACAGAAGATATGATAACGAAGACGGTAACCTTTATAAGTGTGTTTATGGCTCAACACTGCAGCTTTCCAACGATCCCTATGATAATAAAATGTTTGAGCTCAAAACAAATGAAGATATCAATGATCGCAGTGAACTTGAGAACTTCATAAAGCTTATCAATGATAAGAATATCAGTAATTGGAGCGAAGAGATTAATGCCATTTTTGATGTCGATAATTACTTAAGGCAGCTTGCTGTTGAAGCGATGACAGGCCACTGGGACGGCTATACTTACAATATCAACAATTACTACTTATATGAAAATCCGGAAACCGGGAAGATTGTTTACATTCCTTATGACATGGACAATACCTGGGGAATCGATTGGGTAGGGAAGGACTGGGCAAAGCGCGACCTGCTCGACTGGTCGTCCGATGCCAACAATACCCCCCTGACAAACAGGATTCTTGATGTAAAGGAATACAAAGACAAGTATATCCGTTACCTATATGAAGTGCTGGGCTTTTTCAAAGACCATCAGTACTTTGATTCTATTGCATCAAGCCATTACAGTTTGCTTTCCGGTTCTATCGACAATGATTTGTATTATTTAATGTCGTTCAATTTCAAGCACAGCGATTTTTATGCTTCATGGGAAGAAGCTGCCGGAGGGCACGTGAAATACGGTATTGCTGAATATATTGATACGCGGACTACCTATGCTGAAATGCAACTCCCTGAAATCACTGCTAATAATGTCATTGAAGTAAAATCATTTCAGGTTTTCCCCAATCCCTGCAATGGTGAGTCAATAAATATTTCATCAGACAATGGTGAAATTGAGGATATAAGCATATTCAATTCTCTTGGAGTAAGGGTTGAATTCAACCTTGAAGGCAATAATAAGCTTACCTTTAAAAATAATCTTAGAAGGGGCATCTATATCATAAGATGTGGAGCTAAGACGGGTAAGTTTATAGTATCAGAATGAAATTAACGAAAAGACACCTGCAACCAAGCATCTTCAGTAGTATAATCAGCACTGGTTGTGGAGCAGGAATAATCATCTTCATCATATTTCATGCTGAAAGAAACCACATTATCTTCTATATCAGTACCGTATGAGGCAAAAGTCAAATAATCTCTTTCATACAGATTCTTATCCAGCGTAAGGTTTTCAACCGATAATGATTGATCTGTTGAATAACCGCTTGTGAAAATTAATTTTTCATTTGCTTTTAGCTTTAGCAGAGTAAGTCCGTCAGCAGATAAAGTCCCGGAAATAGAGCCCTTTCGGCTATATGGTTTTCCTGTTCCGTCTGTAGCGCTGTAACTGTAGTCAACACTGAAAGATGTTCCATTCCACACAATTGGTGTTGCTTTAATTCCATCAGGAGGACTTGTACTACCCATTGGTCGGAACAAGGGTAAATATTTACATTGATAGACCAACTTGGGTTGAAAGTTAATATCAACGCCGGGACATTTTTGTAACTCACCAAGTATACCTTTCACAATACTTGCTTCAGCTGCAGCATGACCGACTATCTTATTTGTTGAATTATCATACAAATCAACAGTAACAGTAAAATCACCTTCCTTGGAAAATTTATGAGTTACAATGCTGTCATTCTTTACAGTTACTTCCTTTGTGCCATCTCCGAAATTCCAAACATATTTTGCATCTTTTGGAGCAGTTTTATATGACATTGCAGTAATCTCAATATCTTTATCCGGTTCGCCAACAATATGGTCAGGGCTTATTTTAAGTTGCGAGTAATAAATATTATACCACTTGAAGTCGATGAATAGAGGGATGTAATGTTCAACATTGTTGTTATCCTTGTATTTTGCTGACTCCCTGTCTCCTGTAATGTATATCCCAATTCTGTTGAGGCCGGGTTTAAGAATAGTGTATGCTCCGGCAATTTTTTTCTCCCATTTACTGATTACAGATCCTTCATTATCATACATAGTAAAATCAGTGAGGTTTTTTGAATTTTTATCATAAGCAAGTTCAATATTAGGAGATTCAACAATACATCGAAAAGTATCAGAATCAGTAGTATATCCATCTTTTAGTTTTATATTATTTTCTCCTGTTACCCAGATTGTATAGTCAGGAAATTTATTTGGAGCAACTGTGCCTATTATG
Source organism: Prolixibacteraceae bacterium (assembly GCA_017998095.1). The sequence continues at coordinate 16,316 of JAGODU010000043.1, forward strand.
CTGTCTTCCAATTGACTGTATCTTTTTCCGGCATTTGGCCAATCAATAAGGGCAGTTTTAGCATTCCATGTTACATATTCATATGATTCACTTGGAGCTTGCCCGTTGGCTTTACCAATATATGGTTTAAATTTTCCATTACTGAATTCGACAACTTGTCCATCGTTGGGATAATTTGGATCGCAGATGTAAAGTTTTCCATCTTTCACAGATATTTGATAACAGATAATTGAGTGCCCTCCGTATTTTAATTCACCATCAGGATGAGTATCCGGTATGCCATCTTTATTATCATCAATTGTTGTGTATATGCCTAATAACTGAGGCTCTCCGGTAGTCAACATTGCTCCGGCTATAGATAACCACTTAACCTTGTCCAAATCTTGATTTTTAGATATATATTTCCAGTTTATAGATCTGAATACACCATATTCATCCGAATAATCTTTTTGAAGTACTGAACAAAAACGATACCCTATAGCATTATCCTGATCAATGTTTGATAAAGTACTGAATCTTCCGTTAAGCTTTGGCTCACCTTTTAATTTCTTTTCAAAGTAGTACCAGGCTGCCCCGAGGTTCTGCCCGGCGCAATGTCCTCCGGATGCTAAATATGAACCATTATTTACAAACTCCCAGTTGTCAACTCCAATCTTAAATCCCGAAGAAATAATCTGTTTTCCTTCAATAAAACTTTCTTTAATTGAACTTATTACCAAATTTGCAGTTGCATCAATCTTTATTCCCTTCAAACCTTTATCATTACTACTTAACTCAGATGCTGGCATAAAATGCCTTGTAAAAAGTGTAATTGATTTGTTTGTATAATCTTTAATTGGTATTGACTCAAGTGTTCCGGCTATTTCATCGTAGTAGAAACCCAGAGGTATTTCATCATCTTCTATTGTAATAGGAATCGTTACTTCCAAAATACTGTCGGCATACCCACTTCCATTCTCAATTTGAATGAGCGGAGTTATCGGATTGAAATATTGTCCCAGATTATGGCTTGTAATAGCAGCAGTTGAAATCTTAAATGTTCTTGAGCCCGAATAACTTCCTTCCGGAACCATTATCTCCATGCCGTCGATTTCACTTGAAGGATCATCAACAATGACTGTTCCTCCTGAGGAAGAAATAGTTTCCGATGCTACTTGTATCTCATCTTCTGTAATTAAATTATTGCTTGGTTTTTCATTATTTGAAAAAAAGGAATCGCAGGAACTTATAAGAAATAATATAGATATTAATGTAAATATTTTAGCTGAAGAATAGAATCCTGTTTTCATATAATAAGTTTGTTTTGTGTTAAGTATAAGTGTGTTAAAATTATTATATTCTTTTCAATTTTCGATATTTAAGTTAAAGGATTTAAGCATTTATTTTTCAAGTTATTCTTTTTTATATGACTATGAAAGTATTTAAAGATATTTGGAATATTTTGCTTGAAATATAAATACTTTATTTAGTAAAGTTTTAAAAACAGGCTACCAATTTCTGGCTATAACATGTCCATTTTTGACAATTTCAAACAGTGACCAAATACATACCAAGTTCTTACCAAGTTCTTACCAAGTTCTACCGTGATCTGATTTTTCTTTCACATTTTTCGAATCGGGTTCGGTTTTGGTATATGTCAAATATATCAATGAATACTTCTAAAATAGTTTATATAAAATTCGCCTTTATGATGGGTTCCTGCTTTATTAAAATGTAATGATTTTCGAGAGAAGATTAAAGATTAATAAATCAGCTTGTTGTAGTATTTTTACAAAATATTTTATTTATTCCAAGGAATTTTATTATATTGTTCACCTGACTAAACGTCTTTTGATGTAATTATCCTTTATGAACTTTTAAAATTACCAATATGAAAAATGTTTTCCTTGCAATACTGATGCTTTTGGCATTTACTTCTTTTTCGCAGACTGATGAGACAACTGCAGTAATGCCATCCGGCTGGAGTGATGGTTCCGGGGGTAAAATTGAAAATTTAGCTCATTTGCGATGGCTGGCAATTACTAAAGAAGCATGGGACGAAGATTGGGTTCAAACAAATGATATTGATGCCACAGAGACGAAATTTTGGAATCTGGGTAACCATGACAAGGATGCTTCTACTGCTGATGTTCCTATGGGATTTGAACCTATTTGCTGGAGGAGCTCTTCGGGAACAGGCTTTACAGGGTCATACGATGGTCAGGGACATTCAATTAGTAATTTATTCATTAACATGCCCGAAACTTCTTCTCCTGTTGGACTTTGGTATAAAACATCAGATGCAGAAATCAGAAATATTATTCTTTCAAATGTAAATATAACCGGATACTATAGTGTAGGTGGTCTTGTTGGAGAAACAGATAAAGGTTCAATCAGCAATTGCAGAGTATCCGGAACAATAACTGCAAATTCATATGCAGGAGGTTTGGTTGGTAAAAATGTTAGAGCGAGTTTTACCAATTGTTTTTCTAATACCATTATAACAGGAGGAAATACTTTAGGTGGTATTGCCGGATTCAGCGATTACGGGAATTTCAATTTATGCAAAGGTTTTGGAATTCTAATCGGCAATAGATATGTTGGAGGCGTGGTTGGTGATTTTGGTAGGGGTGAAATTACTGTTTGTGAGGGACAAGGACATTGTTATGGTTCTTCTGAAGTTGGTGGTTTGATTGGATTGGCTTCCGAAGCTACAATCAAAGGATGCTCATCAAAAGCTACGATTCAGGGAACTTCTGATGTCGGTGGGTTAATAGGATATAGCGGAAATAATACAACTATTACTGAAAGTTCTTCATATTCTAATATTTATGCTTATGAAAATGGAAATGGTATTGGTGGTTTGGTCGGGTCTGTTTGGTCTAACGGAATGATTTCAGAATGTAATACTGCAGGAATAGTTTCTTCTCCTAAATCTACCAATGTAGGAGGACTTGTCGGGGATTTAATCGGTAGAGATTGGGTTGTGAAATATTGCAATACCATGGGTTTGGTTTCCGGAAACAAGAGTGTTGGAGGATTAATTGGATATGCAGATGTAAAACAGATCAAAGAATGTTATTCTGTTGCTCTTGTTTCAGGAAAAGAAACAACAGGAGGCTTAGTCGGTAATTTATATGTCGGTACTATTTTGAATTGTTTCTTTGCCGGCATTGTTGGTGCTGAAAAAGAAGTTGGAGGGATTACAGGATATAATAGCAGGGAAATTATGAATGTTTTTAATGCAGGTTTGGTAGAAGGATATACTTATGTAGGGGGTGTTACCGGTTCTCATTCTTATGGCTCAATAACAAATAGTTTTTCCCGAGGAATTATAAAGGGAGATGAAAAATTGGGAGGAATATCAGGTTGGATTGGTTATGGAGGTGGCAAATTCAGGAATTGTTTTTCTTCCGGGGCTATTATTTCCAATCAGATACCATTTTCAACTCCGCCTTTTTATGTCGGAGGGTTGTTTGGGGGTAATGCTGGAGAGCTTAATTGCTTATTTTGCTTTTATGATTTTCTCACAACGGGAGTATTAATGCCTGTTGGTAAAAGTGAGAATGAATTATTGAAATCGTCATTGATTGATTCATCGGCTATAACAACTGAAGCGTTTTTTAATAACGGACTTGGTTTTCCTTTAGGTAGTGATGATGAAAATCCATGGGTAATCGATAAAAATGGACGACCTTATTTTTATTGGATGAAGGCAAGTGTAAGCAATAGCGGAGTCGATTCTGTCTCATCGGAAATATTTGTTAATGTAACTAATCATAATACCAGTATTACAGAAACAGGCGTACGTTACCGGAAGTCTTTTTCGAATGATTGGATAATGCAGCCTGTTGGATCGTCGGAGGGTGGATTCACAGCAAAGATTACCGGAACAGTAAAAGATTCAGTCTACTATGTTCAAGGTTATGCAAAAGATAGTTCAAATAGTTTTTATTATGGCGACATGGTTCGCTTTAAATCTATAGAATCTACTGCCTCTGTATATCATTCATTAACTCTTTATCCAAACGATTCATTGTCATTTCAGCAAAATATATCTGTTTCATTGAAAGAGGGGGATTATTATTCGTTGCCTGAGAATCCATTTCATCGTATAGGTTTTATTTTTACTGGTTGGAATACAATGCCTGATGGGTCAGGGGTAAGCTATGAAGATGGAAGTTATTTCATCTCAGGAAATAGTAATACAGCCTTGTATGCTCAATGGAAGTCAGATTCGGGATTGGGGATTGATAAATATAAAATATCCCCGAAGATTAAGGTTTATCCGAATCCGGCAAGGGAAATGATAAGCATTGAATCAAATGAATTTATCGGTCAAGCAGTAATATACAACATGAGAGGAATGATTGTCTACGACCAATCATGTTCGAAAAAGGATGAACTTAATGTTGATGTTTCAAACTTAAGCGAGGGTATATACCTTGTCCGGTTATTAATTGGAGGTGAATATTATTCAAAGAAAATAGTTATTTCAAACAGGTAAAGCTTCGCTGTTTTCGCTTTGCTTTGTTAGACGACTGCGTCGTCGTTGGGACTTCGTCCGTTTGAAAGCTTCGCTTTCGTTAGTGCTTCGCACGTTATCGCTTCGCTCTGTTAAGAAGCTGTGTTGTTGTTAGTTGCGTCATTGCGAGTGAAACGAAGCAATCTGTTGTTCTAAAAGACAAATTGCTTCACTTCGTCCGCAATGACGATGGATTCGACGTCCGAAATGATGATTGTGTTATAACTTTTGGGGATAAATATATTTCTGAAGGTCTTTTACATATTCTTCAAATGCTTTTATCCCTTTGTCGGTTATAGAGATAGTAGTGTTTGGGTAGTTATTTTTAAAAGTCTTTTCGACGTTGATATAGCCCGCCTCCTGCAATTTATTAATCTGGATACTTATATTGCCCGCAGCAGCTTTGGTAGCGTCTTTTATAAAGCTGAAATTAGCTTCTTCAACTGTCATCAGAATAGACACAATTGACAAGCGAAGCTGTGAATGCAGTATTGGGTCTAAATCGTTATACATTTTCTCTCTTTTTAGCTATATTGAGCAAAATTCCGGGTATAATTAATCCTATCACTGATGCCAGCATCAGGCTGAATCCATAATAAGCAGGATTAATCAGGATAGTGCCGAATCCAATTAAATTCATTAATATACCACCAATTGTCAGCGGTTTAAATTTAATTGTTATTCCAATCACAATAATAAACATTGCAAATAAAATTATAATGACGGGGGGTAAGGCATTACCAAGTTGATTGCCAAAAGCAGAAGCTAATACTCCAATGTTTAGCCCTAAAACCCATCCCATGGTTTCAAAAGATACACCTAAGACAGTTTTAGGAATATTATTCTTTTTTGCTTTTTTCCTTACATAAACAAATGTATAAATTGCCCCAAGCGGAAATAAAATGCATGTCCAGATTATATCGAACTTCTTGTGCAGTTCTACAAGTTCAAAAAAATACTGAAGGAAAAATACTGAAAATGTTATTACTCCCCACAAAACAATTATGTGGCCATTTTCCTGAAAACTTTTTTGTGTCTCTTTAATTGTCTTAGAAATTAATAAGAGACTTTCTTCCGGTGTGAAATGAGGTTCTTCCATAATATTTATTGTTAATGTTTTTAAAATAGTACAAATATAAAGTAGTTAATAATATTAACCAAATATTTCAATCTTTATTTTAAGTTTAAGGTGAAATAATTATATCGGGACTATCAATAAAAGTGGTGGTCGTATCTTCAAAAAAAGTTATTCCTTTTTCAATAAATATTTAAAAACATTATATTTAGCAGAAATAAACAGCTGCCACGCGATTACGTTGTGCAGTATAGGGATATAAAATGGAGCCGAAAATAATAGAATTAAAAGAAAAGAAACTTGTTGGTAAGCGACTGACAATGAGTTTGTATGACAATAAGACAGGTGATCTTTGGAAAAGCTTTTTGTCGGGATATAAGAAAATAATCAACAAGCTTTCAAATGATTTTATTTCTATGTCAATTTATAAACAGACATATTTTACAGACTTTAACCCGACAAAAGAATTTGAAAAATGGGCAGTGGTTGAAGTAACTGACTTTGAATGTACGCCGGTCGATATGGATATTTTCATATTGAAAGGAGGACTTTACGCTGTTTTCGATTATAAAGGTTTAAGCACAGATAATAGTATCTTTCAGTATATTTTTGGAGTCTGGCTTCCAAATTCTGATTATTTGTTGGACGACAGACCGCATTTTGAAGTATTAGGAGCCAAATACAAGAATGCAGATCCTGAATCGGAAGAAGAAATCTGGATTCCGGTTAAAAAGCTTTTCAAACCGAAATCTTCGCTTTCCAACGGACGAAGTCCTGACCAGGTTGAGTTTTAACTGAAGAATTTACACCCTGGAATTACACTAATCCGTTTTTCACCTTTACTGATTTCATCAGTTTGATTCATTGTGATAATAATCCCGTTGTTTAAATTGAAAAACTCCATGGCTGCAAGCAATCCAGATTCTTCACGTTCCCGGTTGTTATGATCAAGCTGATAGCAAACCTGTATTATTTCTTCTGCTTTATTATTGTTTAAAACAATAAAATCACATTCATGCCCTGTTTCATTGAAGTAAAAAATATCCTTTTGGCTTTTCCTTAAAAACCAATAAACCATGTTTTCAAGCTTTCTTCCTTCATTATTCGTAAATGAAGGTGAAACAGCATTTATCAATCCGTTGTCAATGATATATGCTTTGCGGGGATTCACTATTTGAGCTCTGTACGACCATGAAAACTTCGGTAGCAGGCCGAGTAACCATGAGTGCTCGAAATAAGAAAAGTAATCGAGAATAGTAGATGAACTTTTAACACCAAGTAAAGTTGTCAGTTTAGTTGCAGTAACCGGATTTCCAACATTGGCAATAAGGTATAAAAGCAGGCGTTGCAGAGATTTCACATCTCTTACTCCATGCCTTATTGCAATATCGCGGTATAAAATATCGTCGAATAAAGAAGTGAGGATTTCAGGGTTAGAGTGTTTTATATATTCCGGAAATCCTCCGTTTTTAAAATACCAGTCAAACGATTCAAAACCTGTTTCAAGTTTTTTATATCTGATGAATTCATTATAGGAAAACGGATAAAGTTCTTTTGTGATGTGTCGTCCGGTTAGTTTTGTACCCAGCTCACTACTTAGCAGCGAGGCATTTGATTCGGTTACTACTACCTGATAATTTTCATCCAGTTTCTGACGTACATATAGTTCCCATCCTGATACAACTTGTATTTCATCAAAAAACAACTTCTTTTTTCCTTCTTCGGTTATTATCTGGTCCAGTATTTCAAAGTCGTTAATGTCGAAATTATATAGTTTCGGAGTGTCAAAATTGATAAAAAAAGCATCAGACAGATCTTCCTTCATCATTTGCTTTAACAAAGTGCTTTTACCACAGCGACGTACTCCGGAAATTATCAAAGCATGTTTTGAAAGATTAATAGGCAGCGAATGAAGTAAGTCGCGTGTTATTTCATCATCTTTATTTAATAAATGCTCTCTTTGCATTTCAATAACGGCAATCAAATCTGATTTCTTTATCATGGCATTAATATTTGTATAAAGGTAAGTTGTTTATTGGTAATATGCAAGTTTGTTTATTGGCAATGGACAATAGGGAGGAGCTAGGGTGTTGGTGCTTCGCTCTGTTAAGCAGCTGCGCTGCTGTTAATTACGTCATTGCGAGCGTAGTGTGGCAATCTGTCCTTTAGAACAATAGATTGCTTCGTTTCACTCGCAATGACGGTGAATTCCAAGTTCGCAATGACGATGGTTAGAAGCTACTCAAAAGCCATATCGGTACGACAGTATGGTTGAATAGCTATCATTAAAACTCTTAAATCAGGTACATTATTTTGAAAAACTATTATGTTTTTTGCAGAAACCCTATTACTTTAGGAATCTTAAAACCAAAATGTTTAATAATGAGAACCAGAATATTATATTTATTTGTTTTACTGACTGTTAGTGTAATGGGTGTTTATGCTCAAAATGCCGGTACAAATAATGAAGATAATCTTTATAAAGATTTCAAGACTGAATTTGTTTTGGAAGCTAAAGTGAAGATATCCGGAATGATCAATGTAGGTGAGAGTAAGAGGGGCACCCGGAGGGTAATTCCAATTACAGGTGGTACATTCAGCGGACCAAAGATAAAAGGTGAAGTACTGCCCGGTGGGGAAGACTGGCAATTAGTTCGCCCTGATGGTGATACAGAACTCAATGCCCGTTATCTTCTTAAAACTGAAGATGGAGTAGTTATTCAAATTACCAACAAGGTCTTAATGCATATTGGTGAGCAGGGTAAGAACTTTTATTGTAAATCAGTAATTGATTTTGAAGCTCCGAATGAAAGTAAATACGATTATCTCAATCATTCCATTTTTCTTGGTACATTGCAGATGCCTCAGTTAAAACAAGGTGAAGAGCCTTATGTGATTATTGGAGTGTATAAATTGTTATAGAAAACACCAAATTTAAAGTAAGATATTTATTATGAAGAAGTTTAAGTTTGAATTAAAGAAGAAGTACTTAATGCTGTTAGTTGCTTTTACTTGCTCATTACCTTTTGCTGTTAATGCAAAGTATGTTTACCATGGAACTGGTAATCCTTACCTTCCCTTGTGGGAGCATTTACCCGATGGTGAACCCCGAGTATTTGAAGATCCCGATAATCCGGGAAAGTTCAGGGCTTACATAATTGGTTCACACGATGTGAGGGTTAACAGTTATTGTGGTCCCGATATCCGTATGTGGTCAGCTCCGGTAGAAAATTTATCGGAATGGAGGAATGAAGGTCCTATTTTTACTTATCCTATTGAGGGGCAGTGGGATGTTATGTACGCACCAGACCTTGTTGAAGTCAAAAGAAAGAACGGCACTAAGGAATACTACCTGTTTCCGCATAGTCGTGGACGTAACCGCGAGGCAATGGTGTGCAAGGGTGACCGTCCCGATGGACCTTTCAAACCAATTAATCTGAATGAAGATGGAACAGCCACTGTTCCCGGCAGCATTTTTGGTTTCGACCCTGCAGTTTATATTGAAAATATTACTGATCCAAAGGATCCTGATTTTGAAATAGGATTCAGGGCTTATGGATTTTGGGGTTTTCAGCGTTCATTGGCTGCTCAGCTGGATCAGAACACCATGTATTCGGTACGCCCGGGAACGGAAATTATCAAGTACCTGCTTCCTGCAAGTGCGCGATACGGTGAGATCAGAGACCCTAAGGGAACGGAATATCCAAATGTTTATGCTGATCAGGATCTTGGTACATTCAACTTCTTTGAAGCGTCGTCAATACGCAAGGTTGGCAATAAATATATAACAGTTTTCAGCGGTTACTCAGGTCCCGAATATGGTGTCAGCAGTTCTAACTCTACATTGAGGTATGCTGTTGCCGATTCACCATTAGGGCCATGGAAAAGTGGCGGTGTTCTGGTTGATTCAAGAGCTCCGGTTTTAAATCATGATGGTTCTAAAATTGAAACAACAAATGCGGGTCATAACACGCATGGCAGTATTCAGCAAATAAACGGTCAATGGTATGTCTTTTATCACAGGCCACCAAGAGGTTTCGGCTTTGCCCGTCAGGCAATGGTTGCTCCTATTACTATTCAATGGGACGAAAAACCTGTAGCACAGGGGGGAACAGCTGTTATCAGAGGCTACGATCCTTATGCGATAGATCAGATATGGGGAGCTAAAGACAATCAGGGAGTTGAATACAAAGGAGCTGAAGTAACTTCAGAAGGGTTCCAGATTTATGGACTTGACCCGTATCAATATTATTCAGCAGGATATGCCTGTTATCTTTCCGACACAAAGCTACAACAAGATTCATGGGATATATGGGACAACCATATGACTATTTCAGACATGCAGAATGGAAGTATTGCCGGGTTTAAATATTTCGGCTTTGGCGGTCTTGATAAGGATAAAAAAGGATTGAAAGCTTTTAATGGTGCAAAGAAGGGAAATAAAACAGCGTTCAACCTTTTTATTACACCTAAGACTGCTAAAAGTTTTAAAGTAAACATTTGGTTAGATGGCCCATGGGATAATGCAATATGGAAAGGTAAAAAGATAGGTGAGATAATTGTTCCTGCCAATTCGAAACAGGAAGTAACAAAATTCACTATTGATGTGGCAAAATACGTTGAGGGATTGGATAAGAAACATGCAATTTTCGTGGTCACTGAAGGTGCTGATCAGGAAGCTCTGTGTGATTTTATCGGATTGGGGTTCAGTTCTGCAAAGAAATCAATTGAAAGGCCTGTTGCACCAATGGTAAGCATTTCAGTAAACGGAAAGGCGATTGAAGTACCTGCAACTCCCGTTCGTTCTACCAATGCAAACGGTATTACTGATTACGATTTGTACGAAACCACTGTTAAGCTTCCTTCAGGCTCAGTTGGAGTTCCTGTTATTACAGCTTCAGCAAGCGATAAAGCTGTGAAAGTGGCCATTGAACAGGCACAATCAACTACAGGCACTGCAGTTGTTAAATGCGATTATAACGGTGTTGTGAAGACATACAAAGTTGTATTTGGAGTTGAATAGAAAATTTTATTTGTGAATA
>JAGODU010000237.1 GCA_017998095.1 Prolixibacteraceae bacterium
ATTCAAAATCATGGAATGGGTTACCCTGGACTAACGGTGTTGATGCTGTCGTTAATTGGGGAAACGGTAAAGCTTATTTCTTTAAAGGAAATGAATATGTACGCTGGGATATTAAGACCGACAAAGCTGATCCCGGATATCCGAAGACCATTGATTCAAAATCATGGAATGGATTAATATGGACTAACAGCATTAATGTTGCTGATAATTCGGGTGATATAAAAAAATCCTCCTCTATCGGTATTGACGCAGTTGATAACTGGGGTAACGGAAAAGCTTATTTTTTCAAGGGAAATGAATATATACGCTTTGATATAAGTGCTGACAAGGCAGATCCCGGTTATCCGAAGAAAATTGATTCAAAATCATGGAATGGATTACCCTGGACTAATGGTGTTGATGCTGTCGTTAATTGGGGTAACGGAAAAGCATACTTCTTTAAGGGTAATGAATATCTACGCTGGGATATAACTACAGATAAAGCTGATCCCGGATATCCAAAGCCTATTGATTCAAAATCATGGAATGGATTACCATGGACTAACGGAGTCGATGCTGTCGTTAATTGGGGTAACGGAAAAGCATATTTCTTTAAAGGAAATGAATATGTACGCTTTGATATAACTACTGACAAGGCTGATCCCGGATATCCAAAGCCTATTGATTCAAAATCATGGAATGGGTTACCCTGGACTAACGGTGTTGATGCTGTCGTTAATTGGGGCAACGGAAAAGCTTACTTCTTTAAAGGTAATGAATATATACGCTGGGATATTAAAACTGATAAGGCTGATCCGGGTTATCCAAAGAAAATAGATGACAAGAGCTGGCCTGGTTTATGGAAGTAGCTTTTTATAAAACGTTTTTAATTCTTGAAGTAAGTTTATTAGTCCTCTTTTGCCGGATTATTATTTTCAAACCTGCAAAAGGGGACATCTTTTATCAAACAACTACTGTTAATGTTTTTTCTATTTAGCTATTCCTTAAAACCTCATATATTTCCGGCCATAATTCATACAATTCCCTGCTGCCCGATAAAACAATATCTGCTCCAGCCTCCTTTAAAACTGAAGGATCAAGCGGACCGGTATTTATCGCAATGGTAAACAACCCTGCTGCCTTTGCTGATTCTACTCCCAACGGGGCATTTTCTATAACTATCGACTCTGAAGCTTTATATCCCGATTTCTTTAAGGCTTTAAGATATGGCTCAGGATTTGGCTTACCATGCCTTACATCATGGGCTGTAATCATCTTATCTCTCATTATGCAACCTTCGAACTCGTGCTCAAGCCTGTCGAGCAGGTTGCTTTGAGCTGAACCTGTAACCACCCAGCGGTCGATACCTGCTTGCTTTACCTGAACCAGCAAATCCTTCATACAGCACATTATACCAGCCTCTGGGAAGTTCCCCATGATATAATGCTTCCTGTTTTTTATTTTTTCGCAAACCTCATCCGATACTTCCTTGTTAAGGTACTTCTTGAAAAGCTTACGCACTGTATATACTGCCGTTGCGCCTTCATTTAAATAAGGTTCAATTTCATCTACATCCAATCCGTTTTCCTTGAATACCTGAAACCATGCTTTGGAATGCATGGGCATTGAATCATACAACACTCCGTCCATATCAAAAAAGATAGCCTTGAAGCGAAACTCTTCTCCCAACTTTAAAGTATGATTCAAAAATGATTTTGCAATCTCTGTCTTATCTGTCATCATAAAAAAAATATCGCCAAAAGTAATAAGGCAATATTTATTTAAGTTATAACCCTCTGTAAATTATGAAATTGATAAATATTACTTAATGAATAAAGGACCCTGATCCTATAATCATTTAGTTTCCAAAACAATGTATTCTCCGGATAGCTTACCCTTGCAGTTGCGTGGATCTCTGGTCAATTGTATTGATTTGATTTCCTGAGGTTTCATTTGAGTAATATCAGATAAAGGTCTTTCAGAACAATCAACAAGAAGGTTGGGACTGCAATCGTCATCTATCTTAATAGTTTGGATATAACCGTTCTGTCCGAATATCAACACACCTTCACAAACAGTAAATATTTCAGCATTATTTCCCTTAAGCTGAACTTCAATCATTCCATTTGGATGACCATGCTTTTCCGACTCCTGCCCTTTTAAAACATTAATACTCTGGATACACTCAGGATTCAAATGGCTCAAGGAAGCTTTCAGCCCTTCTTTTGATTCATATCCGTTGATAAGAATTGAAGGCTCAGTATTGGTTCCAATCAGTTCTACTCCATTCTTATTGCAAACCTTAATTTTGGGCTTTTCATTTTTATCATTCACTCCTGATAAAACATCAAGTCCATCAATATTTATAACATTTTTCAGAAGAGAAATCTTTTCCAGATCTATCTTACCGTTAATTTCTATTACAGATACATCAGCCATGCTTGTATTAACAAGTAAAAGCTCTGAATAATAATCGCCCTCTTCTTTAACGAAAATCAATTTGTTTTCATAAGTACTTTTGTCAACTCTGAAAGGCTGGTAATCTAAAAGACGATATTTGCTGTAAAAATCATCAAGGAAAATCGGAATATTATCAACCCCCGACATTGTGAAACTTAAAACTTTAAGCCCATCAATTTTTTCAAGTACATTGCGCACTTCAGCTCCCGGATTCTTTTCTTTTATGTAGAGGTTTATTGTCTTTTTATTCAGCTCAGTAGCAAAATATTGCTTCTGCTGTTTATATATATCCGATAATTCACGGAAAGGTTTTTGCCCCACCACTGATGAAAAGGAGAAAAACATTATCACCATGAAGAACACGATCTTTTTCATTTTATTCTGCTTTAACATTTTCAGCTACTATTGTTATAATTTCATCTTCATATATGACCTCAACCCTATGATTGCTTTCATTTGACAATTCAGAAGATGTATGACTCAAGGCCTTTTCTATAATGGCAAACTGCATTTCCATATTCTTCCTTTCATTTTGCCTTGAAACAGAGAATATACTAACAGCAATCAGCAGGGAAGCAGCTATGCTTATGGAAAAGATGGCAGTAACTTTCCTTCTTTGTTTCTTTTGAATATAACTCCATGCTCTATCCTCGATATCATCAGGATATTGTTTCATGTGGCTTACATATTCATCATAAACTTTATTCATCTTATCTTCTTCCGATTGCTTCATAAGCATAAATCTTTTCAATTTTTTCTTTAACAGTCTTTCTGGCTCTTGAAAGCAGTACCCTTATATATGCAATATCTGTTTCAAGAACACTTGCAATTTCTTCAAATTCAAGTCCATCGATATCTCTCATTTGAATCACCTCTCTTTGATTTTTAGGCAATTCTTCAATGATACCCTGAATTATTTCAATGACCTCTTTCCTTTCATGATGATCGTTTAAAACCGGTTTGTCCTTAATTGACTGAGGGATTTCATCAAATATCACCGGCTTTTTTCTTTTCAGCTCATCAATACAAACATTACGGACAACGGTATAAGTAAAGGCCTTGATATTGGTACATTTATCAAGTTGCTTTCTGTTTTCCCAAAGCTTCATCATACTGTGCTGAACGGCATCCCGCGCCATGTCATTGTCTTTTAACATTCGCCGGGCCATAGGAAAAACAACTTTTGATAAAGTAAGTACCTTGTCTTTAAATTCCCGTTCAGTCATCCTTATACCTTAAAACGATTACTTAATGATTTTATATCAAAAGATACAGAATTAAAAATCAGCTAGTAAAATTACATTTTATAATTCCATTTCCAGATTTGTTTTGGCCTAGAGTATTGTTAATTTTAGTCGCTGTAAATTTTATTTATATGGATGTTAAAATTGAACAAGGCTGGAAAGAAATACTGAAGGATGAATTTGAAAAACCTTACTTCATCAAATTAACAGAATTTGTAAAGTCTGAATATAAAACACAGCAGGTTTCTCCTCCGGGAAAGGAAATATTCAATGCCTTCAACCTTTGCCCTTTCGATAAGGTGAAAGTTGTAATCATCGGACAGGACCCGTATCATGGTCCCGGACAAGCACACGGGCTTTGCTTTTCAGTAAGGGATGGAGTCGACTTCCCCCCTTCGCTAAGAAATATTTTCAAGGAAATAGCATCTGACGTTCAAATCGCAATACCTAAATCAGGCGATTTATCGAGGTGGGCACAACAAGGTGTTTTACTTTTAAACGCTACGCTAACGGTAAGAGCTCATCAGGTAGGATCGCATCAGAAAAAAGGGTGGGAAATATTTACTGATGAAGCTATTAAGGTTGTATCAGAAAAGAAGGATAATGTTGTTTTCCTTCTTTGGGGCGCTTATGCACAAAAAAAAGGTGAGATAATCGACAAGAGCAAACATCTGGTTCTTGAGTCGGTACATCCCTCTCCCCTTTCAGCAATGAGAGGTTTCTTTGGCAACCATCATTTCAGTCAGACTAACAAATTCCTTGAATCAAAAGGACTAAGTCCTGTAAATTGGTAGTTTAAATAATTATATTTGCCTTTTTAAAACTAACTAAGCCTGATGAGAAATTTCATTTTTATTATTTTGCTGGCAGCTATATCCCTTAACTCATTTTCTCAATCAAAAAAAGAATTGAAATTCAATGAGGACTATCGCCCTCAGTTTCATTTTACACCTGAAAACAACAGGATGGGCAGTCCTATTTCTGTAGTTCTCATCGACACAGTTTATCATTTGGTATATCAGCACAATCCTCATAATCTTCAGCAGGGCTTTGTCAACTGGGGTCATGCCCACAGCTGCGACCTTATCAGCTGGAAACACGACAGCATTTTAATTTCTCAACCTGAAGGCATCAGCGATTCAATGATCTCTTCACCCTGGTGGGGAAGCGTAATTGCCGATAACAATGAAATTACTGCCTGGTATAACAGCTGGGGCGAAGGAGTTTACAGAATTAAAGGCAATAATGATTTCAAATGGAGTGATAAAGAACAGCTTACCGGACTTGAAGGTATAACAAAATGCGAACCCTTTGTGTTTAGTGAAAAGAAGAGCGGGAAAAAATACATGCTCAATTTCAACAGGGCAGATTCGACCATGAATCTTTTCGAATCGGCAGAAGGATTAAGCTGGACAAAGAAATCAGAATTCAATTATAAATTCGGACTTCCGTGCTTTGTTGAATTACCTGTTGAAGGAATGCAGGACACAACTAAATGGATACTTCTGACTGAAAAAGGGACATACGCCATCTGCAATTTCAAAGATGGTAAAATAGAATTTGTTTCACCTGTCCTTAAATTTGATGAAGGTAAAAAGACCGGAGGATCAATTTGTTTTTACGATGAGCTAAAGAAAAGGCATGTCCTGATTTCAGAATTAAAAAGCGAACAACATCCTGATTTGCCGGCTAATGGACAGTTTTCTTTTCCAAAGGAAATAAAACTTATGAAGACTAAATTTGGATTTGAAATTATAAAGAAGCCTATTTGCGAGATAAAAAATCTGTACCTGAAGAATTATCAGTGGAAAAATGAGAAGATATATCCGGGTATAAACAACAATATACTTTCCAG
>JAGODU010000044.1 GCA_017998095.1 Prolixibacteraceae bacterium
GTACTAGTCCATTCTGCTACATTACCGGCCATATCATATAATCCATAAGCATTTGGATCAAAACTACCAACTTTCATTGTTTTAGTAGAGTAATCGCTATCCGAAACATAATTGCCTCTCTTCGGTTTAAAATTAGCTAAATAACATCCTTTCTGAGTACTTGTGTAATAACTACCCCATGGATACTTATTGTTTATTTTTCCTCCCCTCGCTGCATATTCCCATTCAGCTTCAGTTGGTAATCTGTAAGGATGAATAGGGAGAAATTTATTATTGATTAAAAAATCTTCTCTGAATGCTGATCTCCAGTTACAAAAAGCATTAGCTTGTTCCCAGCTAATCCCAACAACCGGATAATCTTTAAATGCCGGATGAAAAAAATATTTCATTGTCCACGGCTCATTATAAGAATAAGTAAAATCACGAACCCATACTAATGTGTCAGGATAAACTGGAATCATTTTTTTTACAATAAAATCTGAACGATCTTTAATTCCTCCACCATAACTTTGTGTTTCGTAATTATAAATATTCGAGCTTTGTGCAGCTTGCTTTAAATCTAAATAATAATATTCATAATAAATCTTCCTGTAATCAATTTCTTTATTATTTGCAAATCGCTCGTTTCCAGTGTAGTAAATATCAGCTAAAGCATCTGTTATTTCTTTTTTATTATCATTCCAAATTTCATAGGTCTTACCCCAATCAATTTGAGCAGGTTCTATAATTTGTTTATCTCTATCACTAGCCTTATAATCATCAATCCCTGCTTTAAATGTTAAAGATGCAGCAACTGAATCCCGTACCCAGTTAACAAATTGTCTGTATTCATCATTTGTTATCTCAGTTTCATCTATCCAGAATGAGTTTACAGAAACATTTTTGGTAGTAGATAATTTATTCTCAACATCCTGATCTCCACCTCCCATTTGAAAATGGCCTTGCTTTATATAGACCATTCCATAAGGTACAGGTTCAAACCATACTCTATCTTTACCTCCTTTTAATTCATGGTATAGAGAATCAGTTTTACAACTTATTAGTAAAATGATTAAAAAAAATAATATGCTGAAATATTTCTTAAATATAGAAATCACTAATAACTTTATTTTTGAAACAAACGAATTATTTCTAAAACTATTGCTTGACAATTTAAAAGCCTTATGGTATACCATAAGGCTTTTAAATATAATATGTTTTTAAAAAATGATTAATTCTCCCATAAATCTTGTTCATAATCAAATATATCCTGTTTAATTCGATCAGATTCTATCTGAGCTTCTCGGCCAGTGACATAATCAGTTATTAGACGATCATTATAAACATTTGCTTCCTGAACAAAATAAGATTGAAAATGTCTGTAAACGAAAACGTCATCGTATGAATATAATGGTTTATCACTTTCAATGCTATAATTTGGAACTGTCGCCAAATAGGGACGTGTATCCGGATAATACACCCAAAACATACGTTGCCTTCTCAATAATCCATTAAACATATATTCTCTCACAGGACATATCCCTATTACTTCACTTCTCAATCTTGAGTCTTTCTTATCAAAATACCATACTTCCTTTACCAGAATTTGTTTAATTTCTTCAGGCCTCCATCTTATTACAACAAGTGAATCTCTCGTAACTCCAGGTCTAATTTCTACCGGAATAATTTCTTCTCTCATTCCAATATCTCTAATTTCCTGAACATTAGTAAAAATGTTATTTTGATCAAACTCAAAAGCGTTATTTTTTAATGGCACTTGAAATGCATTAAACTGGTTATTTGCAATACCGTCTAAAATAACATTAATCAAACTCTTCCTTCCATGTAAAGTGTCAGTTGGATAATACAATGTTAGATTTGATTTTTCTCTAAGGTCAATTATCTCCCAAGTAACTTTTTGCCACATCACATCAGCTTCTCTAACAAAAGGATAATGTACATATTTACGATTAGTAAAATCATTTTCCTGTTGATATGTTTCATGAAAGGGGCCAAATTTATCGGTAAACCTTACTTCCTGTGAAAAACTCAGGAGAGGAAACATAACTAATAATGAAATCTTTAATATCGCTTTCATACCTTTAAGGTTTATGCATTTCTTATTGTACTGTCAAAATTATAGGTGATAATATCCTTACCGGATCATTTTTATCCCCTTCTATTTTAGCTTTTACATTCTCAAAAGAGACTTTGTCACCGGCACCTAATCCGTTTAAAAGCCTTTTTTGAGCATCTGTAAATTTATATGATGATGATGGTAATGTTGTTGTTAAACCTCCTGAAGTAGGTACTGACATGTCAAAACCTACAACTTCAAAAGCTAAATCGAAATCAA
Organism: Prolixibacteraceae bacterium; assembly: GCA_017998095.1. The sequence continues at coordinate 2,336 of JAGODU010000044.1, forward strand.
AATCTTCTAAAGTTGCAAAAACTCCTACTTGGGCCTGAAGCCTCTCCCTTTCAATTGTTCCTGTGCTTAACCTTGCAACTGTTGCTTTTGGGTCAGGTACTTTCTTTACTCTGAAAATCATTTCACCCATATTCTTGAGTTTCCCATCAATCTTAGCATTTACAATTATTTTCGTTTTTTCTCCTTTGTAATCAAGCTCTCTTGGCTCAGCAATCCAACTCTCTCCTGATTTTGAAATACTTCCATTTGTAAAACTTACTTCTAAATCACTACTAGGTATTCCTGGTACTGATATACTTACAGGATTTGGTAACCCCCTGTACATAACGTTCATCTTTGTAGGAGAAATAGTAACTGCTGGTACAGCAACCTGATATTCTCCTTCAAATTTTCTACTACCTTCTTCACCTTGAGGATTTTTATATCGAATCTCCCCAGAATAAGTATAAATACCGGGCTTCGAAGTGTTTATTGTATAAATTGCTTCATTCCCTTCAGTAGGTAGAGGAGATGAACTTCCCCCTATATATACTTTTAATTCCTGAGTAGTATCTTCAGCTGCAATAAATATTCTAGCCCTATATTGTTGGCCTTGAAAAACATAACTGGCATCAGGTATTACTGTAGCCTTCAAACCGGTAAATTTAAAGGAAGAAGCATCTATTTCATTATATAAATGCCTTAAAACAGCTGATTCAGCATTACATACGTCAATTTGCAATTTTGAAAGCAAAGTAAGACTTGCTATAACCGGACTAGCTTCAAAATTCTTTTGTGGCCAGGTTCTATAATTTGTGTTTTTTGAATTTTCAATTTTCAAATTACCTCTTTCAGGATCGTCTACATCCAGAGTTTGATTTAAACTCTCCATTATCATAGGATTGCCTTCTAACAACTCAGAAATCCTTTGCTTGTAACTATTTACCTTTTCCTGTAATTCCTTGCCCCTCCCCTTTGTTAGCATAATTTCAGGTGAAGCATTCAAATCTTCCTGACTCTTGATTATTATAGTATCCTTCTTTAACCCAACAATAAATGCATCCTCAACTCCAATCTCTTCATCAGGAGCTTTTACATAAGCACCAGCTTTATTAGCAAGTAATTCTTTAGTTTCTATGATATAGTTTATTAAATCGTCAGTTTCATTCTGAACTTCCCTCGCTAAATCACGCCACTTTCCTACTTTCTCTTTATTCAATTCATAAGCCCTATCAAAATCTCCTACCAATGAAGCATTCTTACTATTAAAACTACTGTACGTCTTTAATAAGCTTGAATCAACAATTTTAAAAGCATTTAAGATTTCTTTTGACACATTTAATGCTAACATGGCTGTAAGCACTAAATACATCATATTAATCATTCTCTGCCTAGGAGTTTCCGGACAATTCTTAGTTCCCATATCCTGCCCTGGTTACTTTTTACTATTTAATGCCCCAAGCATTTTACCATATATCTTATTCAACGCCTGGATATTTTCATTAATTTCTTTAGTGTTTTCGTTGAATCTTCGTGTTTCTTCAACTGATGTATTAAGCAATTTCCCAATTTCACCTACACTATTAGAATATTGCTTTACCATCTCTTCAACCTTTCCAGCACCTTTTAAGTGCATCTCGTAAGCGGTATTCAGAGCAGATAGATTTTTATTTACCTTGTCAATATTATCTACATAATGCGTAGAACTTTTTTCTATTCCTTTGAAACCTCCAGTCATAATGTCTGCTAATTTCTTATACGAATCAGCCATTTCACTTGTCGAAGCGTTCAAATTTTTAGCAAAGTCTCCGCTAGTTTTTTCAATTTCTGCAGAAAACTTAGTTCCTGAAGATTTCATGCTTTCAGAAGTCACTTTAACTGAAGCAGATAAATCCTTTACATTTAAACTTATTTCTTCAGAAGCTTTATCACTCGAAGCCTTTAGATTCAGGGCAGCAGTTTTATATGATTCAGAAATTTCTTTAACACTTTTACCCATTTCTTCAGATACAGCCTTGTTCGATTCAACAACTTTACCGATAGACTGTGCAGCTTCATTCAGATTTTTTACGAAAGCATCAGTTGCTAGAGTAGCTCCTGAAATATCTTTTAATTCATTTGCCGTCTTGGATAATTTGTCAAAACTATCATATAGTCTTTTAAGTTGTCCTTCCGACAAATCCTTCACTGAAATACCATCTCCCCCTCCGGATCCTCCTCCTCCTAATCTATAATATTTCTCATCAAGAATATTATAAACTTCAAGTTCTTTCGAAGTTTCATCTCCTGTCCTCATTTGCGGATAAACCTTTTTCCAATCAGGTAATTCCATCAGAGGTTCAAATGCTGAAACAAAAAAGATAATTGCTTCAATAGACATACCAACTCCTAATAAAGTTCCTGCATAAGGAAGATGTTCAAGTTTAAACAGAGCACCAATCAACACCACAGAAGCTCCCCAACTATAAATATAGTTCTGTATCAGTCTCCACCTTTTTGAATGTAAGAAGTCCCCAAAATTCATATTACTTAATTTAAATCATTATTTCTGTTAAAAATCATTCCCAAATGATGAGCGAACACATCTGAAACCAATAAAGCACTTGGCTGAATCTAAATATTCAAATGTACGCTTTGAAGTTTGAATATATAAACCCACATCTTTCCAGGATCCCCCACGTATAACTTTTCTCTTAAGTGCTGGAGGATCGTTATACTGTGCATTGTATTTGAAATCCGGATTTAATTCATTAACAACTGCCAATGATAATTCATCGTAAGCATCACTAGTCCACTCAGCAACGTTACCTGACATGTCATATAACCCAAAATCATTTGGAGGATAACTTGCAACTTTCATTGTTGCTAATCCACCATCTTCAATGTAATTACCCCTCATCGGCTTGTAGTTAGCCATAAATTCTCCTAACTGATTCCTTGAATAATAACCTCCCCATGGATACATTGAATTTTGTAATCCTCCCCTTGCAGCAAATTCCCATTCAAATTCAGTCGGAAGTCTGTAATCCTGAACTGTTGCTTCTCCTGTCCCGGAGAAAAAGTCATTTTGCATCTTTGTCCTCCATTGGCAAAAGGCTGTTGCCTGCTCCCAGGAAACTCCTACTGTAGGATAATCGTCAAAACCGGGATGCCAGAAATATTTACTGGTCCAGGGTTCATTATATGAATATGTAAAGTCTCTGATCCAACATAAAGTATCAGGATATACATTCACTCTTTCCCTTACTATAAAATCAGAACGGTCTTTTATACCACCACCATAACTTTGAGTTTCGTAATTATAACTGTTTGATCGTTGAGCAGCTTTCTGAAAATCAATCCACGCATATTCAAAATATAATTTTCTTGCATCAATTTCCCTTTTCCTTGAAAACCTTTCATGTACAGGAATAAATAATGATTCAAGATTTGTTGTATCTAACCAATCAATTTTTGCATCATAATCATATCTTATGAATTGGTCATTCTCATCAAATATTGCATAAGGAGATTGTGGGGAAGGATCTGCATTATATAACAACTGTAATGCCATTGAATCCCTGACCCAATTCACAAACTGACGATACTCATTGTTGGTAATTTCTGTATCATCCATCCAAAATGCATCTATAGATATAGTTTTTGTAGGGTTTATAGTTCCTGTTGGATCTTGATCACTTGGACCAATCCTTATGGACCCTCTTCTAACAAATGTCATTCCGAAAGGTACAGGTTCAAACCAACTACCCCTTTTCCCTGTCCCGATAAGTTCACCACTCTCTCCCGACTGTGTGCAACTTGAGATCATCGCTATGATCAACAGTGAAATAATCAACTTGTATTTTTTCATATCACTAAAATTCAGATCTTATAAGTACCTGACACTTTTATATTTTTTGTCACGTTTCGTATCAATATTAAATGAATAGGTTAATATTACTTCATGGGATGTTGCTGAATTAAATACCATATAACTAGTATTTATATCCAATGCATAACCAATGTTCAACCCACTCATAAGCTCAACCCCTCCTAACAATGTCAATGAAGCTATATTCGACTGAGAAACCCTTAACCCAAAACCTGCACGGTACTTCTGTTTGTAAAATATAGTCCCATTAAGATCAAGTGAATACCCAGCCAAATCAGTCCGCAATACAAACGTCGGTTGCAAATCAAATAACGGATCCGGCAACTCAATATTGTATGCTCCTGTTAAATAGTAATGAGGCACATAATAGCTTATTACTATTTCTTCTACATCTTCGGGATCAAATATAACACCTCTGTTTAATTTTGATGCAGAAAATCCTATATAATATTTAGGAGTTTCAAAATATGCCCCTAAATTTATCCCGAAAACCATTGCATGAAACTTGGAATCTGGCACTAAAGGATCCCCAGAACCTCCATTTTTATCGGGATATACCCATTCTTCTGAAGGATCTATAGTGTAATCGTTAAAACCACATCTTAATCCAAATCCAAGTCTTCCAGCTTTTAAAGTATGATGATATGAATAAGTCATGTCAACACTAATATCTTCCTGACTTCCCATCTTATCATTCATTACCATCATCCCAAAACCACTTTTTAATCCAAACATTTCAAAAGGAGCTTCTACTCCAAACACTGATGTAACCGGCTTACCATCAAAACCTGCAAACATTATCCGGTTACAAAATAAAGCATTTATTGTCTTTTCTGAACCAACAAAACCAGGATTAGTAATCGTTCTTGCAAACATATAATTACTGAACAATGGCTCTTGCTGTGCTTCAGCTGCTAAATTTACCAAAATTAACAAAAGAAAAAAAGAAATTTTTTTTTTCATACAAGCTACTTTCTCATCAAAGCAGGTCGACGTAGAACAAAAATAAGATATTCAATTTAATTTTAACTTAATCTTGACAATGATTATCTTAATTTTTTGAAATTTATCCACCATTTTTCTGGAATTTCATTATTACTTGCCTTTAAGTAATCACTTTCAGAACAGGAAACCACAATTTTGTTCCCATAATCTGTCCTTTCTTGAGGATTTTTTATTTCAATCCACCACCTGTTTGATTTGTTACTTTTATAAAAAACGATCGGAAATCCGATTTCGTCTATTTCTATAATATATTTTAAATATTCTTCAAGTGATACTTGCGGATAATCATGCTTTCTGTTAATATATCCTTCTAAATAATACCAAATTATCTGCGCTGACAACTTTTCTGTTTGCCTGTTTTTATTTTCAATATTATCCTCTGCTTCAAATAATCCAAATAGTCTCATCCTGTCACTTAATCCGGAATACCTCGCAAGCTGGCAAGCTTCTTCTCCATACAATCCATTCGGAGAATGATTTCTGCTGCCGGGAGAATCACTCATCCTTATTGCACCAATATCAAAACTTACTATGTCAGCATCTCTTAATATTGGTTCTGTTTCTTCAATGTTTTCCCTTATCTTTCCCAGCCTGTAATGATCAAAATATAACTCATTTAATCTGTTTAACTGCTTTTGATCTACAAAATATGACTGATATCCCAAACAAGTAATATTATATAAAGATGCCTTTTCTTTTTCAATAATCAAATCAAGATATGAATCACGCAATGGCTTTTCATCAAAACTTAAATCAATTCTGGAATCTATATTAACTAAATTTATATCATTCTCAAATTCCTTAAATGCCCTGAATGCTCCAACTGTAAGTGCCTGAGACAATCCAATAACAACAACATTTACCTTGCTCTTGAATAAAAGTGCACACGATTCCTGTAATGCAAATAATGTTTCAGTGAAATTTCTTCCTTTCTTCAAATTTCCCAGATCTGCTATTCTTAAATTTGAAGCTACCTTTTTAAGAGAATATAACTCCTCCCTGATATGCTGCACTGTAGAATTATTCTTTTTATTTATTTCTTCTCCTTCGCCTTCCACAAATATTAGACAGACTTCAAAACGTTCACCTGAAGTAATATTAGCACCTTCATAGTTTATAATGATACTACTCCCAAACGACATCCTGTCTTCAAGATAAGATAGATCAATAAAATCCCCCCTCTTAACAGGATCAAAAAAATTTAATATTTCTTCTATACTGCCTGCCACTCAATATTATTATTTCCTTTTCTTTACTTTACTCTTCGAAGTTACGCTTCCCGACTTTTCAATTATTTCTAAACAATCTTTCAAAGATAACTCCTCTGCACTTGAATTCTTAGGAATTTTATAATTATCCTTTTTATATGAAATATATGCGCCCCACCTTCCTTTTAAAATTTTTAAATCCGGTTCTTCATCAAAGGATCTTATGATTGAGTTCTTTTCTTTTTCTCTCTTTTTTTCAATAAGCTCTATTGCTCTATCCAGATTCAAATTAAATGGATCATCAGATTTTTCAAGAGAAATAAATTTATTGTCATGCTTTATATAAGGCCCAAAACGACCATTTGCAACAGTAATCTTTTTTTCTTCAAATACTCCGACTTCTCTTGGAAGTCTGAATAAATCCAAAGCCTGCTCTAATGTTATAGTTTCTATGCGTTGTCCGGTTAAAATGCTGGCAAATTTTGGTTTCTCTTCATTTTCTCCGTCTGTAGTTTCACCAAGTTGTACTAATGGTCCAAATTTCCCAATTTTTACTGAGACCTGCTTCCCTGTGTCCGGATCATTACCAAGAATCCTTTCTCCATTAGCTTTCTCGGAAACTTGCAAGGAATCTTCAATTAATTTATGAAAAGGATTATAAAAATTCCTTATCATTTTATTCCATATACTTTTTCCTTCTGCAATTTCATCAAACTGCTCTTCTACCTTTGCGGTAAAACTGTAATCCATTACCAAATCAAAATTCTTTAAAAGAAAATCGGTAACTACCATTCCAATATCGGTAGGAAATAATTTAGCCTTTTCATATCCGAAAATTTCAGTTTTTACACTTTCTGAAATTTTATCAGATAAAAGCGTCAGCGTTGTAAATTCTCTTTCAGAACCTGACTTGTCGGTACGTATCACATATCCCCTGTTCTGAATAGTTGTTATTATAGGTGCATATGTCGAAGGCCTGCCAATACCTTGCTCCTCTAACTTCTTAACAAGACTTGCTTCAGTATACCTCGGTGGCTTCTGCGAAAATCGCTGTGTTGCAGATATTATGTTCCTCCCAAGAATATCTTTGATTTTCATTGGAGGTAAAATCACATCCCCATTCTGTTTTTCTTCATCTTCATCTGAAGATTCCATATATACTTTCAAAAAACCATCAAACTTTATCACTTCCCCATTAGCAATGAACTTTTCTGAAGTATTTGAAACATTTATGGTTATTGTTGTCTTTTCCAAAAGAGCATCATTCATTTGAGAGGCAATAGTCCTCTTCCAGATTAATTCATAAAGATTCTGTTCCTGTCTTGTTCCTGAAACTGTTTCTTTATTTATATATGTAGGCCTGATCGCTTCATGTGCTTCCTGCGCTCCCTTGGAAGTAGTTTTGTACTGACGAATTTTTAAATAATCACTCCCGTAAAGTTCTTCTATTTTTTCTTTTGCAGTATTTAATGCAAGGGAAGACAAGTTGAGTGAGTCAGTCCTCATGTATGTAATCTTTCCCGCTTCATAAAGCTTCTGAGCAACAGACATGGTCTGTGATACAGAAAATCCTAACTTCCTGCTGGCTTCCTGTTGTAAAGTAGAAGTTGTAAAAGGAGGAGCCGGAGATCTTTTTGAAGGCTTTGTTATTATATCCTCAACAGTATATTTTGCTGATTTGCATTTTTCAAGAAATGCGTATACGTCTTCTTTTTTATCAAATCTCTTAGATAATTCAGCTTTAAATTCAACTGGTTTATTGTTTTCATTATTGACTGAAAACACTGCTGTAACTCTGAAAGATGAAGTTGATGCAAATGAGTTTATTTCTCTTTCCCTATCAACTATTAGCCTTACAGCTACTGACTGAACCCTGCCAGCTGACAACTGAGGTTTTACTTTTTTCCATAGAACCGGCGAAATTTCAAATCCAACCAACCTGTCCAAAACTCTCCTTGCTTGTTGCGCATTAACAAGATTATCATCTATTGACCGGGGCGATTTTATTGCATCTAAAATCGCATTTTTTGTAATTTCATGAAATACAATCCGTTTTATCTTTTTAGAATCCAGTCCCAACGCCTCTTTAAGATGCCACGCTATTGCCTCTCCTTCACGGTCCTCGTCAGATGCCAGCCATACAATCTTAGCTTCTTCAGATAATGCTCTTAGCTCTTTTACAAGGGCTTTTTTATCTTCAGTTATTATATATTTAGGATTGAAATTATTTTCTATATCAACTCCAAATTCCTTCTTGTCAAGATCTCTGATATGCCCAAAGCTCGATTTAACAAGATAGTCATTCCCTAAAAATTTCTCAATTGTTTTAGCTTTTGCGGGAGACTCAACTATTACTAAATTTTCTACCATAGAAAAATATTTTCTGCATCAGAGCAGCTATTAAAAAATTTAATTTGAAAAATAATTTGCAAATTAAAGAAAATTGAAAGCTATGTTCAAAATATTTATTCAACTCATTTCTATTTTTTTCTCAATTAAATTTTCTAACACAATAAATTATCCTTAAAATTTGTTCTATTTGCACAGCTTTTATTGTATCCATAAAGTTACTTTTGCTTCTTCACTCTAAATCTTAAACTTGGTAAATTAATTATATTTGCACAAACTTATTTCAATCATGTCTAATAAAAGATCTACCTATATAATAAGAATAATATGGTTTGCAGCTACCGGTTTAGTTGCTTTCACTATCTTATTCTTTTGGCTTATTGCTTCCGGAGTACTTGGATTCATGCCTACATTTGAAGAACTGGAAAACCCTAAAAGTTTTGTAGCTTCACAAATAATAACTTCTGATAATCAGATTCTTGGAAAGTTCTATAAGAACGAAAACCGTACTCTGGTTGAATATAAAGATATAAGTCCATTCCTCATTAAAGCTCTGGTTGCTACTGAAGATGAACGGTTTTACAAACATCCCGGAATTGACCTGAGAGGTCTCGGTAGAGTTGTTAAAGGTATACTAACTGGAAATACCAGCTCCGGTGGAGGTAGTACAATCAGTCAGCAGCTTGCAAAATTACTTTTCCCAAGAGAAAGTAATTCCGGTCTTAAACTTGTAATCAGAAAACTAAGAGAGTGGGTCATAGCAGTCAAACTGGAAAGAAGTTATACCAAAGAAGAAATTATTACAATGTATCTCAATAAATTTGAATTCATTTATGATGCTTTTGGTATTGAAGTAGCTTGTAAAACTTATTTTAATACAACACCTGATAAACTCCAGATTGAACAGGCAGCCCTTCTGGTAGGAATGCTTAAAAATCCCTTCTTGTATAATCCTACCCGCTTCGAGGAAAGATCTCTGCAAAGAAGAAACGTGGTCCTTAAACAAATGGTTAAAAACCACTACTTGTCAAAATCCGAATATAATTCACTTAAAAACCTTCCTTTAAATATTAACTTCCAAAGAGATGAACTTAAGAGAGGTATTGCTCCTTTCTTCAGAAAATACCTTGAGAAAACAATGATTGCTGTTAAACCTGACCGCAAAGAATATGGCAACAGCCCAAAATCAATACAAAAATTTAAAGAAGATTCAACATCATGGGCTGACGATCCGCTTTACGGTTGGTGCAATAAAAATTCTAATCAGGATGGAGAACCCTGGAACCTATATAAAGACGGGCTTAAAATATATTCTACAATAGATTATAGAATGCAGGGGTACGCTGAAAAATCCGTTGAAAGAAATTTAAGAATACTGCAGCCTCAATTTGATAAACATATCAGAGGATTCAGAAATACTCCTTTTTCAAATGACCTCACTGATGATGAAGTAAAAAACGTACTATGGAGCGAAATATCCCGAAGCGAAAGATATCGTAACTACAAAAGCAATGGCCTTTCCAAAGAGGAAATCCTTAAGGAATTCAATAAACTGACACACCTTAATATTTATACATGGAATGGTTATAAAGATACCATAATGACCCCTATGGATTCTATTAAATATTACCTCAAACACTTAAGTTCATCCTTTATGGCAATGGACCCGAGAAATGGTAATGTGAAAGCCTGGGTCGGTGGATCTGCATACGGATTTACTGAAATTGACATGGTAAGATCTTCTACTTTTAAACGCCAGGTTGGATCTACATGCAAACCTTTTCTCTACACTCTTGCAATGCAAAATGATCTGAGCCCCTGCAAAATGGTTCCCAATGTTGAACAAACCTTCATTTTGGGTGACGGTACAACATGGACAGCAAAGAACGCCGGAAAAACGAATAGAGATGGACAAATGGTTACTCTCAGATGGGGACTTGCCAATTCTGTCAATCAGGTTTCTGCATGGATTATGAAAAGATATGAACCTCAGGCTATGCTCGATATGATGAGGCAACTTGGAATTTACAGCGAAGTCCCTGCTGTCCCATCAATGTTCCTTGGAACTGCTGAAATTACCCTTTGGGAAATGGTTGCTGCTTATGCAGTTTATGCAAATAAAGGAGTTTATACAACCCCAATTATTGTTACTAAAATTGAAGATAAACATGGAAATGTGATTTCTAATTTCCAGTCTAAAAGAAGGGATGCTCTTGATGAAAAAACTGCTTATCTCATGATTAACCTCCTGCAAAACGTAGTCAGTGAAGGTTCAGGATTAAGACTTATGTCTACTTATGAAACATTTAAAGAATATGGCGGCTTCAAAACACCTTTTGCAGGAAAAACAGGTACAACTCAAAACCAAAGCGATGGATGGTTTGTTGGATTCACTCCTGAACTGGTTGCAGGTGTTTGGACCGGAGCTAATTACAGAAGTATTCACTTTGAAGACCTTACCAGAGGACAAGGATCTAATATGGCCCTGCCAATATTTGGAAAATTCTTTAAACAAGTTTTTGCTGATCCAACTTTGAACTATACTGAAGATTTTCTCTTTGAAGCTCCTGATAATTTCAATATAGATCTTGATTGTGGTGAATCCAGATCTGATATAGACAGATCCAAATCCGATTATGACGAGTATTTCTAATATGAAAATGTCAATAAAATCAATACTTAAAATATGGCCATCCGCTCTATTTATAATTATATCTTTTGGATTGATTATTTTTTCAAACTCTTGCGCTAACCAGGGAATAGGTCCACAGGGAGGACCAAAAGACACTATTCCTCCTGTTATTGTAAACAGTTCTCCTTCCCTCTTTGAGAAAAATTTTAAGGGTAACCAAATTGAAATTACTTTTAACGAATATATTGTACTCGATAAACTGAACGAAAAAATCGTGTTCTCTCCTCCTCTTTCTAAAAAACCAACTATTAAAATTCAAGGTAAATCTGTCATAATTAAGGCAGAAGAGGATTTTCAGCCAAACAGAACTTATTCTATTGACTTAAAGGACGGAATTAAAGATTTTACTGAAGGAAATATTTATAAGGATTTAAGACTTGTATTTTCTACATCCGATTATATTGATTCTATGCAAATAGGCGGATATGTTCTTGATGCTTTTACTCTTGATCCTAAAGAAAATTGCATTGTTTCTTTATATTCTTCTGATTCTGACACGCTCTTTAAAAGTTCAGTACCTGATTTCATAGCCAAAACTGATAAAGAAGGTTTTTTCCTTTTTAATAATATACCTTCTGAAAAATTTAAAATATTTGCTGTTGCCGATAATGACAATAACCTTTATTATTCCCAAAAAATTGAGCCTATTGCATTCCTCGATTCATTGATAATCCCCGAAATTTCTGTTAGTGAAACTTACGATACTATTAATAATAATGCTGATTCTGTAATATTAACAAGGCAAACTGAATATTACCCAATGGATATTTGCTTATTGTTATTCAATGAAGATGTTTATGATCAATATATTGCATCATTTAAAAGGGTGTCAAGGGATAAATGCGTTGTTGCTTTTAATGAAAAACTTTCCCACCCTGCTCAGGTGAAATTTATTAGTAGTAATTTTGAAGACAGATTTGAATATGTTGAATACAATAAAAATAAAGATTCATTAAACATTTGGATCACTGATTCTTTGTTTGCTTCAAAAGATACCGTTTTCCTTAAAATTATTTATCCTGTACTGGACTCACTCGGAGAATCTTCTCCTCAAACTGATACCCTCAGAATGGTCTGGTCTGATGATAAAAAAGTAGTTAAACCAAACGCTCCTGAAAAAGATACTAAAAAATTCTTCTGCTTTACCTCTAATATCATACCTTCTAATTTTGAATTAAATAACGATATTATTATTGAAGCTCCTTCACCTATTGATTCACTTCAAAAAGACATGATTTCTTTTATTGAACTTGTTAATGACTCTGTTAAACGTCCTGTCGATTTTAAAGTTGAACCATTTTCTGGTTCTTTAAGAAAATATAAACTCAAATGCACCATTTCCGGTGATACCAAATATTCTGTTTCTATTGATTCTTCAATTACTTACACTAAAACCGGTTTCCCGAATGAAAGTTTCAACATCAAGTTTTCTACCCGTAAATCAGATTATTACGGTTCAGTTAAACTTGATATAACCGGGTTCAAGGGAGAAGGTGAAGTGCAACTTATTAAATCCGGTAAAACAGAAGATATTTTAAAGTCAATTCAACTCGATAGCATTAATCGCTCTGTTATCTTTGATTTCTTAAAACCAGACAAGTATTTAATTAAACTTATTGAAGATAAAAACAATAATAAACAGTGGGATACCGGAGATCTTTCTTTGAAAAGACAACCTGAATCAGTATATTACTATCCTAAAGCCCTTAAAGTTAAATCAAACTGGGAAATGAAGGAAACCTGGGAAATTGAACAAGGTATCCCTAAAAGAAAAAATATTGCAGATACTGAACCGGAAAAATTAAAGAAGTAAAATAATATTAAAATAATTCACTATGGCAAAGATTAAAGACCTTAAAAAAGATATCAGGTTCATTACTGAACAACTACTGATCGATGCACTTGAGGTATCAGAAATAATTGAAAGCAAGCAAAAACAAGAAATCCTTGATATCATTGTAGAGATTGCCGGATTACATAATGACCTGATAAGCAGGGCAAATCATCCTGACGGAAAAGATAATCCCAAACTTATTAAAAAGTATTATAATGACCTTATCGTAGAACTTCTTGAAAAATCTGATAAAATCTATGATAAGCTGAATCAGTTAATACCTGAGAAATAATTATTTTATATTTTTCAGGAAAGGATGATAATCACCTGCCAGTCCAACAGGCTTCGTATTTCTGATCTGATGAGTAAGTAAGATACAAGGCCTGGCATCCTGTATTCCAAAACCACCCCCTTTTAATATGTTTTCATAAGTGGCTGTATGTAGATTGGTAAATCCTTCACTGAACTCAAACTCTTCATTACCAATGGTTATCATTCTGAATGTCCTCGTCCCTTTTGCTCTTGCTTCTTCAGGAACATCATTGTAATCAAGACTTAAAAACCATCTTACCCTTGCTCGTTCTAACTCAAGAAATCCTGAAGCTTTATCCGCTTTATACATGTTTACAGTGCTGTTTTTCACTTCTCCGAATATCCAAATAAGCATATCAAAAAAGTGAATCCCAATATTTGCTGTCACTCCACCGGATTTTGAAACATCACCCTTCCAGCTTTTATAATACCATTTACCTCTTGAAGTTACATACGTCAGGTCTATATCGTAAATTTTATCTTTGGGCTCATTCTTTATCTTTTCATGTAAGTCAGAAATTATTTTATGATGTCTGAGCTGTAATACATTATAAACCTTTTTGCCTGATTTGGATTCCAGCTTCTCGATTGCATCAATATCTTCAGGATAAAGTACAAGCGGCTTTTCACAAATTGCACTGGCATTATGGTTCAAAGCAAATTCTATATGCGACCTGTGTAAATGGTTCGGTGAACATATACTGCAATAGTCAATTGGCGTAGATGTTTGCTTCAGACTACATACATAAGAATCAAAACTTTCAAAATCAACGAAAAACTCTGCTTCAGGAAAATAGCTGTCCATCCTTCCCATCACATCAAACTTATCTGATGCTACCAATAATTTATTACCTGTTTCTTTAATAGCTTTCAAATGTCTTTCTGCAACAAAACCTGCTGCTCCTATCAATGCAAAATTCTTCATCTCAAAATCCTTTTTTTCTAAATATTAACTTTCTAAAGCTTGTATACTTTTTCCGATGCTTCTCTTATTAAATTCCTTAAATCAACTATAAGCCTTGAGTTTGAAACAATAAATCCAGGTTCAAATACCTTGTGATTTGTTGTTATCACAACACAATCTGCTTCATTCAGAATTTCTGCTGAATATTCAAGCGATTTAAGTTTATTCCCTTCAGGTGTGACAACTTCTGGAATGAATGGATCGCAATAAAATACATTTCCCCCTTTGCTAATTGCTTCATCTATAATCTTTAATGCCGCTGATTCACGCGCATCATCAATATTTGGTTTGTAAGCAACTCCAAGGAAAAGTATCCTGCTTCCGTTGATTGCTTTCTTTTGCCTGTTAAGCGCCGAAGTAATTTTAATGGTCATACGGTGAGGCATCATCATATCTATATGCCCTGCTGTATTTATCATTGAAAGATCAAAATTATACTTCTTAGCTATGTATTCAAGATAAAAAGGATCGAGTGGAATGCAATGCCCCCCTATACCCGGTCCGGGATAAAAAGCCTGAAAACCAAAAGGCTTGGTCTTTGCTGCCTCTATCACTTCCCAGATATCAATACCCATTTTACCACTTAATAATGCAAGTTCATTGATCAGGCTTATATTGATAAGTCTGTATGTGTTTTCAAGAATCTTAACCATCTCTGCTACACGCGGAGAACTTACTATATGTATTTTTTCTATTGCCCTTGAATATATTGCTCCCCCTATAATTAATCCATCTTCATTTAAAGCCCCTAAAACTTTAGGTGTGTTTTCAGTCTTATAGCTACTGTTTCCCGGATCAACCCTCTCCGGAGAGAAAGCCAGCCAGAAATCTGCTCCATGCTTTAATCCCGATTCGTTTTCAATTATCGGAAGCATGAAATCTTCAGTTGTAGTTGGATAAGTTGTGCTTTCAAGACTTATAAATGTACCGGGCTTCATGTTTCTCCCAATATCTTCACATGCACTTTTTATATATGATGTATCCGGCTTTCTGAAATGATCAAGCGGAGTTGGCACACAGATAATTATTGCATCACATTCTTTTAAACGCGAAAAATCAGTTGTTGCACTGAGATTCCCCTTTTCAACAACTTCCTTTAATTTGTCCGCCTCAACATCACTTATGTAATTCTCTGATTTATTTATCTTTTCAGCTTTTACTGAAGATTTTTCAAAGCCAATTACTTTAAGCCCCTTATCTGCAAATAAAACAGCCAGTGGCAATCCAACGTAGCCAAGACCAATGATTCCAATTATTAGTTCATTGTTCGACAGTTTATTTAATATCCGATCTTTATTGCTCATTTTCAAGTATCAGGTTATCATTAACAAGCTTATATTTTTCTCCTGTTTCAGGACAAGTAAGGTCTTCTCCCAAAACAATACCATTCCTGCTTACCCATCCTTTTTGTTTAGCCGGTACACCGGTCATCAGGGCAAAAGGCTTTACATCTTTAGTAACTACAGCACCTGCCCCGATAAATGAATAGCAACCAAGTGTAATTCCGCAAACTATAGTGGCATTTGCTCCAATAGTTACACCCTTTTCAACCTTAGTCACCTTATATTCATTTTTCCTTAGAATTGCTGCCCTTGGATTAATAACATTAGTAAATACACAACTCGGTCCGCAAAATACATCATCACTAATTTCTACTGCATCATAAATACTTACATTGTTCTGTATCTTAACGTTATTGCCAATTATTGCCCTGCTGCCCACATATACATTTTGTCCGAGCGAACAATTATTGCCAATCTTTGCCCCACTCATAATATGTGTGAAATGCCAGATCTTAGTTCCTTTGCCAATAATAGCTCCAAAATCTATTACGGCTGTTTCATGTGAATAATAGTTTTCAGGATTGCCCATTAATTATTTTGATTAAAGTTTCTGCTACTAACTTTACTTCCTCCTCTTCGATAAGCCCATGCATCGGCAACGATAAAACAGTGCTTGAAAGCAACTCCGCCACCTGGAATGATTCTCCAAAGGAATCTAGATATGAAAAAGCTTTCTGAGCCGGCAATATTAATGGATAGTGAACAGCTGTAGGTATTCCTTTCTCCTGCAACTTAGACCTTATCTCATCTCTGTTGGCCAAACTTATTGTATACTGAGCCCAGACACTTTCCCTGTTTCCGCTTATCTCAGGTAACATTGCTATATCTCCCAATAACGAAGTATACAAATCGGCTGCCTTTTGCCTGTTTTCAAGCTCTTTATCGAGATGTCTAAGTTTAACTCTCAATATTGCAGATTGAATAGTATCAATCCTTCCATTGATACCAACCATATCATGATAATAACGAGCAGATTGCCCATGCCCCCGCAACATCTTTAATTTTGAGGCCAAAGAATCGTCGCTTGTAAAAATCGCCCCTCCATCTCCATAACAACCTAATGGTTTTGCAGGAAAAAAGCTGGTCACAGCAACTTCCGACAGGTTACATGATTTCTTGCCATTATATGTTGCCCCGAACGATTGTGCAGCATCTTCAATTACCCACAACCCGTAATGCCTGGCTATTTGATTTATTGAATCCATGTCTGCACACTGCCCAAAAAGGGAAACAGCAATTATCCCTTTTGTCCTTGGGGTTATCTTTTCTTCAATCTTTGTAATATCAATGTTATAATCTAAAGGCGACACGTCAACAAAAACCGGAGTGGCCTTCAAAAAACTGATCATCGATGCTGAAGCAAAAAAACTGAAAGCAGGACAAATAACTTCATCTCCCGGCTCTACATCCAATGCCATCATTGCCAATAAAAGTGCATCTGTCCCAGAACTGCAGCAAATTGAATGTTTTGCTCCTGTATAATTGGAAAGCTCTTCTTCCAGAAGAATTGTATCCTTACCGTTAATAAATGAAGATGAATTAATTACAGTGCTTATTGCACTGTCTATCTCTTCTTTATATAAACTGTATTGCCTGTTTAAATCACAAAATTGCATAATATATATATGAACTGACAAAAATAACGGTTAATTAGTAAAGAGTATTATTTTTGTCGAAAAAGAAATGATGAATTGAACATGATTGGTAAAAGCTTTAAAATTTGCAATAATTTTATTTGCTGATTTACTTCGACCAACAAGTGCAAATTGTCAACACATGAAAAAAGTACTCATAATAACATATTACTGGCCACCCAGCGGAGGTGCCGGAGTTCAGAGATGGCTTAAGTTTTCTAAATATCTTCCGGAATTTGGATGGAAACCTGTCATTCTCACTGTCGATCCCAATTTTTCTTCCTACCCTCAAATCGATGAAACTCTTCAAAAAGAAGTAAATTCCGAAATGCTTGTCTTTCGTACCAAAAGCAGGGAGTTTTATTCAATGTACCGCTCTATATCAGGCAATAACATTCCTTACGGTGGCTTTTCAAACGATAATAAAAAAAGCCCTGTCCAAAAGCTGGCAAAGATTGTGCGGGGAAACCTTTTCATCCCTGACCCCAGAAGAGGATGGATAAAGTTTGCTTTCAAAAAGGCTAAAGAACTTATCAAAACTTATGACATCGATACAGTTATAACTACAAGCCCTCCTCATTCTACCCAACTCATTGGTCTTAAGCTTAAAAAGAAACTAAATATCAGGTGGATTGCCGATCTGCGCGACCCCTGGACAGATATTTACTACTATAACCAGTTTAAGCATACAAAACTAGCCCTTGCCGTCGACCGCTGCTATGAAAGAAATGTTATTACTGCAGCTGATATGCTAATCACTGTCAGCGAAGATCTTAAACGTATTTTTTCAACGAAGGACAAAAATAACCGCCCTGAGAAAATCCATGTTATTCAAAATGGCTTTGATGAAGAAGATTTTAAAACAGAAGTAAAACCTGAAGCTGGTAAGAAAATAATCACTTATACCGGAACCATCTCTGAAAATTATGATATCGAAGGATTTGTAAATGCTGTCAATAAGCTTGAAAAATCTATAAGGGATAAGATCAAAATACAATTCATTGGCAATGTTTCTGAAATAATCAGGGAGAAAATCCAAAGAACTGAAACTGAAGTTGAATTCATAGGCTATATTCCTCATAACGAAGCCATTGAAAACATGCTCAAGAGCTCAATGCTTCTTCTTATAATTCCTAACGTTGAAAATAACAAAGGGATAGTAACAGGTAAGTTTTTTGAATATCTTGCCTCAGGAAAGCCTGTTCTGGCAATAGGCCCCAAAGGTGGAGATCTGGAAACCATAATTGCAGAAACTAATTGCGGAAAACTGTTCAACTACACAGAAGAAAATGAAATAAGTGTTTTCATAACCGATTATTTAATGGAGAATAAAACACTTGATACCAAAGGTTCAAATTATTCCAGAAGAGCGCTTACAGAAAGACTATCAATGATTTTAAGCAACAAAATTTAAAATCATGGATAAAGAAAACCGTAAAAAAATACTGTTGATTTATCCTCACTACAGTTCTTTTGTAAGACAGGATTTCGAAATATTATCTGAAAAATATTTTGTAGACAAGTACCTTTTTAATATTTCAAAAAAACCTTTTGTATTTGTTTCACAATTCATTGTTCAATTTTTCAAATTACTTTTCACCGGATGGAAATATGATTTTTTCTATATCTGGTTTGCTGATTATCATTCACTCTTACCTGTCCTATTTTCAAAACTTACTTTCAAAAAAAGTATTATTATCATTGGAGGGTACGATGCCGGAAGGGTACGATCATTGAACTATGGTGCTTATAATCAGAAAATAAGAGGTTTTTTTGCTATTCAATCAATAAAGAACAGCACCCTCAATCTGGGTGTTTCTGAATATGTTACCAGGAAATTGAAGTATATTGCCCCTAATGCTAATTCCAAACTTTTATATAACTGTATTTCATTCAATTCCGGACAATCATCATCGCCTAAAGATAAATCAGTCATAACAGTTGCATTGGTAAACTCAGAAAGGACACTTTATATAAAAGGAATTGATACATTTATTGAAACCGCACGTATTTTGAGAGATGTAAATTTCATCATCATTGGAATAAAAAAGGACTTCAAATCTGCTTTGCTTAATGATCTGCCCGGTAATATTGAAATCGTTGAACCTGTAACCCATGAAGACCTCGTTAATTTTTATCAAAAGGCTTCTGTTTACTGCCAGTTTTCAAGGATCGAATCATTTTGCCTGACTTTGGCAGAAGCAATGTATTTCAATTGCCATCCCGTCATTACAAATAATGGCGCTCTTCCTGAAGTTGCAGGTGGTCTGGGTGAAGTAGTGCCTCGTCATCCGGCATTAATTGCTGAAGCAATAAAGGGAAAACTTAATCAAATGGAAGGCAAAATATACAGGCAATATGTGTCTTATCACTATTCATTTGAAATAAGGAAGGAAAAATTATACAGTATTTTAAATACATTATCATGAAAAATAATCTTTTTGAAGAGTCATTATTAGGGAGAATATATTTTCGCTACTTTAAAAATAAAAAGTTTTCAGCCTCAGATGAATTCTGGGAAAAAAGATATCAGAAAGGAAAAGATTCAGGCTCCGGCTCTTACAACAGGCTTGCTGAATTTAAAGCTGAAGTGATTAATAACTTCGTCCGAAAAAACAATATTCAAACTATTATCGAATTCGGATGTGGAGATGGCAATCAGCTTCGTCTTGCTGATTATCCAAATTATATAGGACTCGATGTTTCAAAAACTACTCTTCAAAATTGTATTAACATTTTCAGGGATGATAAAACAAAAAGCTTCATGCTGTATAACTCAAATGCCTTTGTTGATAATCACAATATCATAAAAGCTGAACTCTCAATGTCACTTGATGTTATATACCATCTTGTTGAAGATAGTATCTTCAAACCTTATATGAGCCATCTCTTTAATTCTGCTTCAAAATACGTAATTATTTATTCAAGCAACAGGGATAATATTCAGCAAAGCCATGTCAGAGAAAGAAATTTCTCAAAATGGGTTGATGAAAACTGCAAGGAATGGGAATTAGCAGAAGTTATAAAAAATAAATATCCATATGACACTATGGATCCTGACAACACTTCGATTTCCGATTTCTTTATTTACAGAAGAAAAAAATTTCAGAATTAAAATAAAGACCGTTTTTAAGTCTTGTCTGAAAGTAATCTAATTCTTACCACATTCTACCCAAACACCATAAGAAAGTTCGCTTATGGTATTTGGTACGGATCTGGTATTGTTTTGGTATATATCTGTCCCTGCTTAAATTTATTGCTTTTTAAATCTCCGGTACACTTTAATCATGATAGTGTTGATTTCATCCGATGATTTAAAGAAGCTTACAATAGCAAAGAAAACAACGGAAATTAAAACACTTCTGACTGCAATATCAATCATATAATTTGACAATGGAGATAACAATGAAGATGCAAAGTAAGCAGCAGCCCCGGCAATAAGTATTCCTATATGTTTTTTACTTAAAGGTTGAATTTTAAATTTCCGGTATAAAAAGAAACAAGCAAAAAAGACATAAGCAGTAGTTGATAACAACGAAGCAAAAGCAGCTCCTGTTAGTCCCCATATAGGTATGAAAATCAGGTTGGTTATAACTACAAGTCCAATTAAGAAACACATAAACCACATGTGATATCTGTAGTATTTTGAAGTTGCAAGTATATAAATTGCAACTCCGGAAATAACTGTTACAAGATTGCTGAGACCTATAAGGAATATAACCCATTTCCCTTTAGCATACTCGGGTTCAAGGAGTTGAAATACATTATCAATATTTCCCCAAATTCCAATAAACACCCAAATACCTAACAGGAACTGGTTTATACTGCTTTTTACATAAATGTCAGAGATAGTCTTGATGTCATTCGTTTTCCACGACTCTGCAATGACAGTTGTCGAGATATTTGAAATAGCCCTTTGCGAAACCAGAATCAGTGTGGCAAAATAAAAGGTAACTGAATAAATGCCTGCCCCGTCAAGACCAACAAAGTTGCTGACCATCAGGCGGTCGATGTTTTGAAGAGCCATTCCGCTAAGCCCGGAAATAATTCCAAACAAGGCAACATCAACAACTTCTTTCAATAACCCTTTGTTAAGAAATTTAAAGTCAAACTTGAATGCAAGCTGCTTTCTTATGAGAAGTGAAATTGTCATGACAAGCATTGGAACTCCTTGAGATATAACAAAAAGCAGTACATACCCATCGAAAGAAATAATTTTGAAAATGAAAAGGAAAATCAGGGCAGTATTCAACAGCCTAAGGACGAATTCCCGGAGGAAAGTTCCCATTACTGCATTATATAACATCCTGTTGTATGAATCAAAAATAGAAAAGTACAGCAGGAAAAAAATCAAAGGGAATAAATAAAAAAAATTATCAGTTAATAATTCCGACTTACTGGAATTAGAGTTTACAAGAAAGGGTTCAAAAGAAAAAGCAATTATGCTCATTATAATGAATCCGACAAAGCAAACTGCAATTGAAAGAGCAATAAACCCGTTATGCTTGTTGGTTTCGTTCCTGAAATGGGGGAAAAGCCTCATTGCAACGTTGCCCATACCAAGGGTTCCAACCTGTGAAAAGATAGTTGCAAATGAAATCAGTACCTGAGTAAGTCCGACCTGTTCAGGGCTGAGGAATTTTTGTGAGAGAATGCCAATATTTACAAATCCAAGAACAATTCCCACGTATGACCAGAAAGACCCTCTTATTGCTTGTTTTTTAATTACGCCCATTTTTCAGGTTGGTTTAAGCAGACAAATTTATAACTATTAACTTAATAATCGAGATTATGACCTTGTAACTTGGGTTTTTATTGTCCAATAATTACATTTGCTGAATTGTTTGGAATATGTTGTTTTCTTTTCATATTATCCGGATAATACGGTTAATTAAAAATACCTAATACCTGAAAGACATGGCAAAAAATGGTTTTAAAATATCGAACTGCACCAAAACAATAGTGCTTATCGTACTGCTAATCATTGTAAGCTCATTTTTGTATTTTCCTTCGCTGCTTACAGGGAAGGCGCTTGAAGCCCACGACCTTCAGGCATATAAAGGAATGTCGAAAGAACTTGCCGATTACAGAGATAAAACCGGCGAAGAAGCTTTATGGACGAACAGTATGTTTGGCGGAATGCCGGCATATCTGATTTCAGCAAAATACAAAGGGAATGTTACAACCGTTATTACTTCAATACTAAACGTAGTACCAAGGCCTGCAAACTACCTGATAATAAGTATTTCTCTGTTCTTTTTACTGGGAATGATACTTGGAGCTTCTCCGTGGATAAGCTTTGCAGGGGGATTAGCCTATGGCTTTGCAACTTTTATTTTTATATTGGTTGATGCGGGGCATATGACCAAAGTACTCACACTTTCTTATTTTTCATTGTTGATAGCAGGTATCTATCTGGCCTATAACAAAAAAGCAATTCCCGGTAGCCTGATAACTGCTTTGGGCTTATCGCTGATGCTAAATGCCAATCATCCTCAGATGACTTATTATGCAGGAATAATGGTTTTAATTATTGGCATTACATATTTGATTTTTGCTATCAAAGAAAAACAAATTGCGGAATTCCTGAAATCAACAGGCTTTCTTGTAGCTGCAGCAGTTTTAGCAGTTGGCATGAACAGCGGTCCGTTGCTTACGACATTAGAATACGGGAAGTATTCAACCAGAGGGCAATCAGACCTGGCAGAGAAAAGCAATAACCAGACTGATGGTCTTGACCGTGATTATATCCTTGATTATAGTTATGATGTTGGTGAAGCGTTGACTGCGTTCATTCCCCGCTTTAAAGGAGGTGGCATGAGTGAACCATTAGGTGAAAGTTCAGCGGTATATAAAATGATTGAAAAATCTCAGGGGAAAGCCAATGCAAAGGAATTTACCAAAACAATGCCTTTATACTGGGGTAGCCAGCCAATTGCAGGAGGAACTTTTTACTATGGAGCAGTTTTATGCTTCCTGTTTGTTTTAGGGCTTTTCATTGTAAGGGGAAAAGAAAAATACTGGATAGCAGCTGTAGTGGTAGTTTCATTCCTTTTATCATTAGGGAAGAATATACCTTTCCTTGCTAATTTCATGATTGATAGTTTTCCGGGTTACAGTAAATTCAGGGATGTAAAGAACATCATTGTTATTCAGCAATTTGCGATGGCTGTCTTGGGATTACTGGCAGTAAAAGAAGTTTACCTCAGAAATATTGACTCGAAGAAATTTATAAATTCTTTAAAATATGCTTTTGGTATAACCGGAGGTCTGGCATTGATATTTGTATTAATACCGGGATTAGCGGGCAATTTCCAGGGCAATTCAGACGCACAGCTTGTACAGGGCGGATGGCCAAAAGAATTTATTGATGCCCTGATATCTGACCGTAAATCAATATTGAGAATGGACTCATTAAGGTCGTTTATTTTTGTAGCCCTAGCTGCAGCAGGTTTATGGGCATTCTGGACAAAAAAGATCAAGGGGTGGCATGCGCTTGCATTGTGGGTATTACTTATTCTTGCTGATATGTGGCCAATAAATAAGAAATATCTTAACAGTGAAGATTTTGTTTCAAAAAGAAAAACAGAAGTTCCATTTACACCTTCAAAGGCAGATGAAATTATACTTGCTGATAAAGATCCTGACTACAGGGTTTTAAATATTGGATTAAGCACTTTCAATGATGGTTCTACATCATACTTCCATAAATCAATAGGAGGATACCATGGAGCCAAGATGAAACGTTATCAGGAACTCATTGAAAATGGTATCTCAAAAGAAATTCAGGAGATAGCTGCCAGGTTTAAAAATATAAAAACACAGGAAGACCTTGACGGAGTTATGGCAGGATTAAATTCACTGAACATGCTTAATACCAGATATTTGATTTACAATCAGGGAGCTGCCCCTATTAAGAATCCTAATTCAATGGGCAATGCCTGGTTTGTTGAAAATTGTAAAATAGCAGCAAATGCAAATGAAGAACTTGAATCGGTAAGTAAAATAGATATTGCCAATACTGCAGTAGTTGACAAACAATTCAGCAACCTTGTTTCAGGTAAAAGCTTTAAAATTGATCCTTCTGCAGAAATATCATTAAAATCATATGCTCCAAACAAACTCGTGTACAGTTCAAGTAGCAACAGTGAACAATTAGCAGTATTTTCTGAAATATATTATCCTAAGGGATGGATTGCAAGTATAGACGGGAAAGAAGCACCATATTTCAGGGCAAATTACGTTTTACGATCGATGGTAATACCAGCCGGAAGCCATGAAATAGTGTTTGAATTCAAACCTGCGACATACAAGAAAGGCAACAATATAGC
>JAGODU010000238.1 GCA_017998095.1 Prolixibacteraceae bacterium
TTGCCCAATTAGCTAAAACGGGGTCTTTAGTTAAACAGTAACCACCAACTCCTAAAGAAGGACGCAACAAATTGTCATGAGTTCCTTTTCTTTTCCGAATGGCATCACGCACTTTAAATATATCCACGCCAATCTGTTCCGCAAATTTAGCCCACTCCAAAGTGAAGGCAATATTTACGGCACGATATGAATTTTCCATTGTTTTGGCAAGTTCGCTGGCATTTGTGCTATCTAATTGGGTTAAAGGATAGTTTTTTACATCTAAAATATGGGAAAGAAATTCCCGGCAGAGTTCTATGCTTTTAGGATTCACCCCGGAAAAAACACGCCAAAAATCACGAATAGAAGCTACATAATGAGCTCCGGGCATAACTCTTTCATAAGAATGAGCAATTAGGGGAGGATTCTTTTCAATATCTATACCCCGCTTAGTAAATTCCTCTTCCAGAATTGGTTTAACAACCTTTTCACAGGTTCCCGGAGGAACAGTTGTTTCTACTAAAACCAAACATTCGGGCTGAATGTATTTGCCTAAAGTCCGAATTCCTTCCCGGAAAGCTGTTATATCACAATAACCCTGTTCCGCATCTCCAAAAGCCGGCTTTGTAGCATCCAGCTGAATATCTACTACTACAATATCCACCAGACCATAAACACTTTCGTCACTGGTAGCACGGAAATTACCTTTTTCTTTTACGGTACGATGAAAAATTGCCGGAACCTCAGGATCGGAGGAATTTACAGGCGGAATGCCACTATTAATTACAGGAACCTTCCAATACGATCTTTGCGAAGCACGTTGATGACCATGCACAAAATAAAGCGGCTTTCCATCTTCATCTGTAGCATCCGCAACAACAGTAGCCATCACACAACCTACAAAACCTAAACCCTGAACAGCCACAATTTTACGCCCTAAAGCTATTTGTTCGGCAGTTATTTGTTTTAATATTTCCTGTTCTTTTTCTCTCTCTTCTTCACTTGGAAGAGGATACTCTTTACCATCCGGGGCAATTGAAACTTTTAACATATTTTATTATCTCCTTTAGCTTTATTTAGTATTGATCACGGAAAAACGACATCCTGTCGTTTACTGGTTGACCCGGATGTCAACCTTCCGGAAGAAAAACATCTGGTCGTTTAATGGTTGGCACGGATGCCAGTATTTCAGGAAAAACAACATCTGGTCTTTCTCATTTTACCACTTAATTTTCAAATCGGTTTTTACGCTTTTTACAGTGCCTTTATTGTCAAGAGGTTTTTCCGAAAGTAAAATCACGAGGCAATCGTTGGCAGGTTTTGACTTACAATTTTCACCTGCCTTCAATAAAACTACACCCCACAATCTTTTTCACTTACAACCGCAGTATTATTGGCCTCCAAACTTGAAAACTGTGAGGTAAAACAAAATTTATCCGCAGAAATCACTTTTTCCCATCCCAAATTAGTTGTTTATCAATTCCTTCATTGTTGCTTTATACAGCGGATGAGATTCCCATATCGTTTTCATATTGCGATATGGGAACGATACGGGAGTCATATCGGAGAGTTTTTGAAAAAATTCCGGAATTTCCTTGGAAATGATAAGTATTCAATTTTGCTAATAGTTTGTTGTGTATTAGTGCAGCCAATTATTTTAGCAATGAAAAAATGTGCAGACCTGTTTATCAAGAAATGTGTGACTGAAGGATTATATTATTGTAAGATTTCTTTATCTTTGCTTTATCTCACAATTTTCAGGTTAAAAACCAGCCAAAAAGCTGTTGCAGGATAATAAAAATTTAGGGTGTAGTTACATAGAAAACAGGTGGAAATATGAGTCAAAACCTCTCAGAATATATCCTGGAGTTAACATTGCTCTTAATGTGCTACAAAATGCAAAATATTTGTTTCTTAATCATCATAACAGATTAGCAATATTTGAAAGCAGGGAGAAAATGGTAAATGAGAAAAAAAGTATTGTGAAAGCAGAGAAAAGGTGCTAAAATAATAATTGTAACAGCTTGAAAAAATTATCAGTTACAAAATGTGTGCTTTTGGCAGAAAAAAACTCTTGACAAATAATCTGAATGCCATTTATTTGGTAAGGAGTTTAGGTTTTCCTTGGCTCTATGGTGCTAAAAAAAGGAAAAAAGAATGAGAAATTTTATTTCTTTTACAGGCGTAAATGCAGTTCAGCAAAAGAAATTGATAGTGCCCCAAAATCGGTTTCTTCTTTAGTTATCAGTGGGGAAGGAAATAGTAATTATGCTTTTTCATATTTATTTTTCGCTTATCAGCTGAGGCGGAAAAGCAACATCAATGAAACCCGCAATCTATAGTTTCGTAAAAAAGGGGACTTGTTAGTTTCAGAATGAAAAATGATATTTGGTCAACAGTCAGGTTGCTGCTAACAGATGGTTCTGTTTTGGCTTGCAGTTTAGTTACAATAACCAATAACTTGCTTTATATCCTATACAGGGGGATTTGATGGCTTACTATTTAGCCACTATATACCCTTGGCAAAAGACATCTAATTATCCTTTAAAAACAACAATCTTACAAAACAATCCCATAATAAATATAATCAGGGAAGGCGTGATAATTGTAGGCGCTTCCCGCAAGGAGATAAAATGAAACCCCAAAAACGAAAAACGAAATTTACCTTTGCATTACACAAAGGTATATTGCCCGATTCAAATTGTATTCTATCAGAATTAAACGGTATTATAACCGAATTCGACGGTATTTTACCACAAACCAAAAAAATTAACATATTAAAAAAAGCGAGGTGCAAATGAAACGCAAATTTCGCACAACACTATTTCTTATAGTGTTATTCGTTCTTACTGCCACATCTTTGTTTGGCGATCCCCCCAGTTTTAATACAAGTAATATTACAGTAATTACTCAGAATACTGGGTCTGGAGGATCACTTGTTGTGGGTTCGGTAGTTAGAGTTACTGTTGCTGATTTACATAATCTTCAAGCAGCCAGCTTTACATCAGCTACTTGTGACTTTTCTCAATTTGGTGGTCCAGCTAATCAAGTAATGACAAAAATCACCAATGAACCTGGTTTTGGAGAATGGAGAGCTATTTATACACTTCAACTCGGTACAATTAATGCTACAAACCGAAAGTTATCTGTAACTGCAACTAATGCAGATGGCTCTATTACAGTTCAACATCCAACAGGATATACTGTTAATGTCGTGCCTCCTATGGATGCAACAGATATTACATCTTCTCGATTGAGAGTAAATGATGATAATGCAGGACGGTTGTTAAAAATTGGAGATACCATTAATCTGATAGCAACCTTCAAAACCTATATTGATTCTGTATGGATTGATTGGGGACATACTTTTGCAGGAGCTCCAGTAATAGGTTATGATGTAGTGAATGGATCTCTTACGGCTTCATATTTACCTCCAGCCGGTTCCCTATCTTATACTCTGGATTTAAATATTAGAATTGTAACAATGAAATCCACTAATGGACTTTATTCAGAGTCCTCTTTTTATAAAGATGTATCTAAAAATCAATCAGGTGAAGCAATCCGGGCTGATTTAAATCCTCCCTCATTGGTTGGAGCGTGGGACCTTTGGTATGATACAGGTTTACCCCTTAGATTTTCACCCAATATTGCTTTAGTAGATAACTATAATACAAATCCAAACACCTTTGCTATCTACTTGAAATTACCCCAGTGGGCAGTTTCCGGTGGTGCTTCCTCTTTTAAACTTCGTTTCGTTACTGAAGACAGAACTGAATTTTTCAGAACCTTTAGTGCTACTGACTCTCCCGCAACTGTTACAGAAAGTCCTGCTGGATCGGGAATTCTAAAAGTAATCTGGGATGGAAAGGACAATAATGGAAATATTATTGTTCCTAATGGAATGGTAACAGTTGGTATCACACTTTGGGAAGTTAGCGATGCCGTGGGTAATATTGCAACTATCAGTCACATTAGCGGTGATGAATTTCCTTATAATGCAGATGCTTCAATTGAAGCTAATCATACTCAAATTCATCAAAGTGGTGCTGATCACACTGGTAATAGCATTCTTAACCGTATTCATGTTGTAGTTGATAATATTGCACCTATTTATGCTCAAAATTTAGCACTTATAGATGCCGGTGATGTAAATATAATTCGGATGATTAATGATGCCAATAATAATTCCCAGTGGGATAGTGGCGAAACAGTTATTTACACTCATCAGGGTGGAGTTTCCACCACACCCAATGTGGAATTCAAGTTTCAAGCTCAACGCAACTATACTGTGGACACAAATCCTCTGCGCCATGAAGCTGAAAAGTATTGGGTTGTGCTGGAAAAATTGGGTACCGAACCAACAACTAAATGGTTTTGGACAGGTTCTACCTGGGCTGATTTAGCTTTATTTGATCAAGAAACAGATGGAATAGATGTTACTTTCGGTTCTCAATCTGCAAATTCAGATATTATAAATATTAGTTGGAATATATCTAATATTGTTACTTTCCCTGGTAATCCCACAGTAGGTATAGATTATAAACTTACTGCTTATTTACAGGATAATGCTGGAAATATTAAAACATCCCAAAATATTAATGTGAACATCAAACACATCTATATGAATATTCCATTAATAAATGAAATTAAAGTTGTTTCTCAGCATAGCCCTGGTGCTAATGGTCTCCCTGTTCTGACAGGCGGGAATGAGAACTTTTATCTTACATCTGCCTATTCACCTACTGATCTACCTTATACAGGAAATTACTATGTAAGTAAGGACACTCTAAAAATAGAGTTAGTTGTAAACAATCGTGATTTCTTGAGGGAAACAAGTGCAGTAAAAGTTCAAACGAACCTGTTGGGAGGTACAGTTCCTCTAACTTATACATTGAAACGTAGCGACTTTTCAGCGGATAATAAATATGTATTGAGTATACCCGTTACTAATATAGGTAGTGCTGCAGGTTCAACGGCTGGAACTACTTGGGCAATCGGGGGAGAGAATATAGCTCTAAATTATATAAGAGTTATCTCTTATGCTATTGAGTATATTATTGATGGTGTTCCTACGAGCTTAAGTTTTGATGCTATTGGTGAAGATTACTTCAATCTGGTGATTCCAGGTAAACCTCAATGGCCTACAACAGACCTGGCTGCATATAATCTGACAGTTTCTGAACCTGATCTTACTGAAATTGTGAAATCTATAGATTATGCCAATACTGCTAATAATAACCTAAATATTCCTGTATCTTTCAATATTAGAGATGCTGTAACAGTTCAGGTTGATGTTTATTCTGCAGGTGTTATTGTGGATACTATAAATGAAGCAATAGCTAACCCCCTTGGTGTTAATTTAATTAACTGGGATTTTAATGGTTTCCTTCCTGGAAATTATACTACAACGGTAACAT
This sequence comes from Prolixibacteraceae bacterium, assembly GCA_017998095.1. Next base: position 5,397 of record JAGODU010000238.1, read on the forward strand.
CTTGGGATTACATTGGCAATTCCTCTGTTACACCTGGACCGAATATTCTTCTGGAAAATGACATTAGTAACGCAATAGCTACTGTTAATATTC
>JAGODU010000239.1 GCA_017998095.1 Prolixibacteraceae bacterium
TGCATACTTTCCTCAACCTGATGATGTCGGAGCCTGAAATATCAAGGCTGCCTGTGATGATCGATTCATCAAGGTTTGATGTTATAGAAACCGGACTTCAATGCCTGCAGGGCAAATCGATAGTAAACTCTATCAGTTTGAAAGAGGGTGAAGAGAAATTCAAAGAGCAGGCACGCAGGATTTTGCAATACGGAGCAGCAGTTGTTGTGATGGCCTTTGATGAAACCGGACAGGCAGATACTCTGCAACGTCGTAAGGATATTTGCCGGAGAGCTTACAGTATACTTACCAGAGAAGTTGGTTTCCCTGCTGAAGATATCATTTTCGACCCTAATGTCCTTTCCATTGGAACAGGGATTGAAGAACATAACAACTATGCCGTTGATTTCATTGAAGCGACCAGATGGATAAAGGAAAACCTTAAATATGCAAAGGTAAGCGGCGGGATAAGCAATATTTCATTTGCCTTCAGGGGCAACGATGCTGTCAGGGAAGCAATGCATTCAGTTTTCCTGTTTCATGCAATAAAAGCAGGACTTGATATGGGTATTGTCAATCCCGGTATGCTTCAGATTTATGATGAAATACCCGCAGAGCTGCTCACTTTAACTGAAGATCTGGTTCTCAACAGGCGTCCCGATGCAACACAGCGCTTGCTCGACTATGCAGAAAACAATAAGAATCAAAACGGTCAGGTGCTTGTACTTGATGAATGGCGTTCACTGCCTGTTCTGAAAAGAATAGAACACTCGCTGGTCAAGGGAATTGCCGATTACATAGAATCTGACCTGGAAGAAATACTGAATGACTTTTCACCTAAGCTTAAAATCATTGAAGGCCCGCTGATGAGCGGGATGAATGTAGTCGGGGAGTTATTCGGCTCAGGGAAAATGTTTCTTCCTCAGGTAATAAAATCGGCCAGGGTAATGAAGAAGGCAGTTGCTTTTCTCCTGCCATATATAGAAGAAGAAAAAACAGGCAGTGAGCCGACTAATCAAAAGAAGGTTTTACTTGCTACCGTGAAGGGTGATGTTCATGATATCGGAAAAAACATAGTAGGGGTAGTCCTTGGGTGCAACAATTTTGAAGTTATCGACCTTGGGGTGATGGTACCTACAGAAAAGATTATAGAAGCTGCTTTAAACGAAAAGGTGGATATTATCGGTCTCAGCGGACTGATAACCCCTTCGCTGGAAGAAATGGTAAATTTCGCCCGTAAAATGAAGGAAAGAGGCCTTGACATACCTGTTATGGTTGGAGGTGCAACAACATCGAAAGTACATACGGCAGTAAAAATAGCCCCGGAATATGTATCACCGGTGGTCCATGTTAAGGATGCTTCACTAAGTGCAGGGGTGGCAACAAATCTCATCAATAAGAATGAAGATTTCATTGCATCAGTTTCAAAAGATTATTCACATGTTAGAGAAATACATGCGGGAAGGAAGCCCAAAGAATACATTACTATTGAGGATGCAAGAAAAAACAGTTTTCAAACTGACTGGAAGACTGTCAATATTTTAAAACCAAATAATACAGGGATTAAAGTGTTTTCAGGTTATCCACTTGAAGAAATTCGTGAATATATTGACTGGACATTCTTCTTTATGGCCTGGGAGATGAAAGGCACTTTCCCGGCTATACTTACCGACAAGAAGCAAGGTGATGAAGCACGCAAGCTTTTCATGGAAGCCAACAATCTGCTGGATGAAATAGTAGAGAGGAAGCTTTTCAGGGCAAACGGAGTTGCCGGTATCTGGCCTGCTAATTCTATTGGCGACGATATTGAAGTATACAGTGATGAAAACCGTTCCGAAGTGACAGGCAAATTTCATTTTTTAAGGCAGCAAATAAAGCATAAAGACGGAGCACCCGATGTTTGCCTGTCTGACTTTATTGCACCGAAAGAATCGGGCATAATTGATTACATAGGAGGTTTTGCTGTTACAACAGGTGTAGGCATGAAAAAGTGGGTCGATGAAGCAAAGGAAGACGGTAATGACTACCGTGCAATATTGCTGCAAACATTAAGCGACAGACTTGCTGAGGCTTTTGCTGAACTTCTTCACTTGAAAGTAAGAAAATCGGTGTGGGCTTATGCTTCTGAAGAAAACCTAGCAAAGGATGAAATAATTGCCGGTCAATACAGGGGCATACGTCCTGCAATGGGTTATCCGGCTTGTCCCGATCACACAGAAAAGAAAGAGCTTTTTAGGATGTTGAACGCTACTGAAATAACGGGTATCAGTTTGACCGAGAATTTTGCCATGTACCCGACTGCTTCAGTAAGTGGCTTGTATTTTGCTCATCCTGAATCACATTATTTCGGTGTAGAAAAGTTGAGCAGGGATCAGATAAGTGATTATGCCGTAAGAAAAGGAATGTCGATAGAAGAAGTAGAAAGGTTTTTGAATGCAGATATAAATTACAATCCTTACAAGAAGTAACGTGGTGATAATATCTTTTGTCCTTTAACTACGAAATCGTAGCTTATATATATTTCGTGAGATCCGGTATTGTAATATCTTAAACGTGAGTTATTAAGGTCGTATGAATAGCCTATCTGAAGGTTTTCGTTTATCTGAACTCTGGCATGGGCTGCAATAGCATCACCAAAGCGGTAAGTAAGTCCAAACCATACTCTGTCGTATAGAATTGCTGTTGCACTAAGTTCAAGAGAAGCAGGCGAACCATTTACAAGTCGGGTCATCATACTGGCTTTCAGCTTCCAGAAAGGGTCATCAATAGTGAATACATAGCCTGTAGTAAGAAAAACGTGACGCTCTTCCTTCCCAAGAATAACATTTTCGCTGTTGCGGATATTATTTCTAAGCAACTTGGGGACAGAAATACCAACATAGAAATCATTCGTAAAATAAAAAGCACCAAGACCGAAGTTCGGTAGTAAAATCTGGTTTCTTGGGTCGGCAGCAATATACGGGTCATATTCATACATCACCAAATTCATTAGGTTGATGTCGAAGAAGTTTAATCCGGCTTTCAAACCCAGAGAAATATTTCTTCCTTTTTTAAGATTGAAATATTTTGCATAGTCAACATATAAACCCATCTGATGAGAAGGTCCTATCTGGTCATCTATAAGAGTTACACCAAGTCCTATATCATATTTTTCCCAGGGGGCATTTACAGAAAGGCTGGTAGTCATAGGGCTCCACTCCTGCCCTACCCATTGTTTACGAAAGATACCGTTAATATTTGTGAGGCCTTTGCTACCTGCATAGGCAGGGTTGATAAGTCCGGGGTTGTTCATATACTGGGTGAACATAGGATCCTGCTGTGCAAATCCTTTGAGCGAGAAAAGCACAAACAGCAGTATGATAATATTTCTTATTCCTGATCCCTTCATCCTATCTTTCCAGATATAACCCACCTGATTTAACCCTGTTCTTAGCGTATTTCAGGATATAATAATAAACTCCAACAGGCAGTGGTTGTCCGCCTAACTTATATTTTGAATTCGATTTGCCGTCCCAGTCGTTGGCATAGTTATTTCTCTCATAGACCTTATTACCCCAGCGGTTGTAAACGATGAATCCGTTTTCCGGGTATCTTTCAAGACCTGAAATAATATACCGGTCGTTATATCCGTCATCATTTGGTGTAAATACTTCCGGAGCAATTACAAGATCTTCAACATTAACAACTACAAGAGCAGTGTCGCAGATATTGTAAGCATCGCAGACAACATAAATGAATGAGTCCTGCCCCATGAAGTCGAAATCAGGGTTATAGTTCACCTCACCGTTATAGCTGTCAACATTTACATATCCGTTTTGCGGATTAACTACGATGCTTAAAGTAGCCGGGAGCATTGAACTTGAGTCGTTAGCCATTACAGAAATCATAACCGGAATTTCAATACTTGTAGTAGCATGATCGGTAACGGCAATAGAGTTCCAGTCTTCAAGATAATCAGGAATGCCATTACCGTTCAGGTCACCCGGCTCATCGATGGTAGCAATACCATCGTTATCATCGTCATCATCAAGGAAGTTGGGTTTACCGTCCATATCGGTATCGGTGTCGCATAAATTGCCCGTACCAACGATATCTTCGTTAATATCGAGAATACTGTCGTTATCGCTGTCTACGGTAGGATTGATGTTTACCTTAAGATAAACAACAGCTTCATTGGATATTACGCCTTCAATATTTGAAATTGTATATCGGAATGAGTCTGTCCCAAAGAAACACTTATCAGGAAAGTAAGTAATTTCTCCTGTTTTGGAATCGAAGTGAATATCTCCGTTAGAAACAGGAGTAAGAATATTAATGCTCAATGAATCAATGGTTCCTTTAGTATCGTAATCGTTATAAGCAATCTCAATGATGTTTTCTATACCATACCAAACAGGAATAGTGTCATTAACGGCAACAACTGCATCTTCCTTACAATCGGGGGCATCAAGCCTGACGATTTGTTCTTTGCTGCCCGGAATATCGTTAAAGACAACGTCAATATCGATAGCTGCAAGACTGGCAGGAATTGCATTAATTGATTTATTCCCTCCTGAAGGCCATTTTATAGTGCCTGATACAGGGGCATTATCAATAGTTTCAATAGTTTTACCTTGAAGATCTTTAATAGTTATGTCCAGGTTGTTTAATGCGAAACCTTCAGCAGTAGCTTCCCATTTTATCCATGGAACTCCATCCTGGCAAAAGGCAGTTGCAGTAAGCTTTCCCGGAGGTTCAACAGAAAATGGCCATGCTTTACGATTTGAACATCCATTTTCTGCTGTCATAGTTACCATGAGGTAATATACTCCTTCAGAAAGCCATTTGACTTTAATTTCGTTTTCGCGGCCTTCACCCATAGAGATGATTTCGGCTTGTTCGCTTGTAGCGGGAACAGTATATTTGGGATCGGTAAAAACAGCCCATACTGTACTAAGGGTTCCGGGTTGTTTGGTAACCCTGTAATCTTTTGTGGAATTTAAAACAACAACGTGACGGGTCTGCCCTTTCAATAAAGAAGCCGGCCAAACCAGTATAAAAAACAATAAAAATGTATATAAAGTTCGTCGTTGCATGTTAAACACTATGCCCTGTATTAAGAGTAAGTGTAAAAATATTTAAACACAAAGGCACAAAGCCACATAGTTAAGAAATCAAAACGCTGTGTCTTTGTGTCTTTGCATTTTAAATTATCATATCTCTTCGAGATCCGAAATGACAGGCATAACCGTAATACGGTGCTGTACCTTGTCGTTCGTATTATCACTGTCATTCAACAGTGTTTGTTCTTCTTTCTGATTGCGGACTTCAAGTGAAACAATCTGCTCAGTACCTTCATAATTTCTCACCTGGAGAGTAACTATCACTTCATCATCGGAAGAAGGGACAGTATAAAGGTTTGAAGCATCAGCAACAAGCTGGCCTGCATTGACGTCTGTCACTGAAAGTATTGCAACATCAAGGTTCCATGAAGGGTCAATAGA
>JAGODU010000240.1 GCA_017998095.1 Prolixibacteraceae bacterium
CTATATAAGCCAGGAGCGATATTTTTTGCGATTAGTGCTGCTTCAATTAAAATAGTACCAGAACCGCAAAAAGGATCTATAAGTATTTTATCTTTACTCCAGTAAGAAATCTGTACTAAAGCACTTGCTAGTGTTTCTTTCAGAGGCGCTTCTCCACCTTTCTTCCTATATCCTCTTTTGTATAATGAAGATCCTGAAGTATCAAGATAAATTCGTACATTATCTTTATAAATAAAAACATTTAAAGGATATTTCGGACCTGTTTCTGGAAATCTGTCTATCTTGTAATAATTTGACATTGATTTAATGATTGCTTTTTTAACGATAGACTGACAATCTGGTATGCTCTTAAGTATTGATGATACAGAAGAAGCATTAACTATAATAGCTCCTGATTTATCTAGTAATTTATGGAATTGTATTTTTTCAGTGTTTTCAAATAAGTCATCAAAAGTTACAGCATTAAAATTAGCTAATTCTATATATACTCTTTCTGCAGTACGTAAATTTATATTAGCTTTGGTAATACCTATTAAGTCTGATTTAAAATTGACTCTTCCGTTTTCTGAAGTTATTTCTTCAAAATCCATTTTTTTTAGTTCTGCAGATAATACTGATTCAAGGCCAAAACTGCATGTAGCTGTGCATTTCATTTATTTAATCCTTTACTATAAATCATCCGATTTAATTTATCGTGATTTATATATATTATACTTTTTTAGCCGGTTTAGCAAATAGTTATCCTTAGGTTATTTATTTTTTAAGCTAAAGGTGATAAAATTTATTAATATCATTAATACAAAAGGAAAATTTTCATGAAGAGTAATATACTGAAGAAAAATATGAAAAAAAACAAAAAAGATACTAGACCTAAAAAACAGATATCTAAATTCAAATATGGATTAGGAAAAATCATACTTGTTATTCTCTTTACATGTATTGTGGCCTTAGCCATCTATTTTATACTCGACTGGTCATTAGATTTAGCGAGCAAAAGAAATATTATAAATGAAAAATCTATAAATTCTCTGATTACTGCTGTTAAGAACAATGATTATGATAAAGCAGTAAATGTATATGAACAGTTATCTGATGAAGACATGAATTCTTTAAGCGAGTCTGCACAGTTTAGGGATGATATAAATAATAAGTTTAATGATATTTTTGTTTCAAATGAACTAAATAGCACGGATAAGTATAAAATCGTTGAATATTTTTCTATATTTATTTATGATGCAGAAGTCGATAAAATAATCAACAACCTTTATAGTACGTTCAAAACAACAAATATGTCTTATGAAAATTACCAGAATACAATAAACCATATAAGTGATCTTCTTAAAAAAGGAAATTTTGTAAATATTATTAATCTATATAATGATAAGGCTGAATTAATCAAAATATCGAGAGAGCAGTATAATAAAGCAAAATCATTCGAAAAAGAACAAGATTATCTTAATGCATATGAATGTTACATGAGCGTTATTACTGAAGACATTTTTTACTATTCTGTCGCCCAAGAAGATGCAGTTAAACTTAAATCAGCTATTAAATCAAGCATACTTGAAAGAGCAAGGATATATGAAAGTGAGAATGATATAGAAAACGCATATTACACAATAAAATCTGCTCCAGATTTCATTATAAATGATCCTGAAATCATAGAGTATAACCAGTATATAACAGACTTATATCAAAAATCGACATATGTACGATACACAGGGATAGTCTACAATATGTTTTTCCATTCTCTTGCTCTTTATCCTGAAATAGCATTTTCTTCCTTAAGAGGGGAAGAGTTATTTAATATTATGACAACAAAGTATGAATTTCAAAAATGTCTTGAGAAATTATATGAACATGGATACATTCTGATAAATACAACTGATATTTATGAGACATATCAAAAAGATGGTAAGGAATACTTAAAAATTAAAGAATACTTATTACTACCTGAGGGTAAAAAACCTCTTATTCTGTCTTTTGACAATCTTTCATGTACACATGCAAATGTAGGCTTCTGTAAAAAACTGGTAATAGATGAGAATAATAATCTTGCTTCTATTGTAACAGTAAATGGAACAGACACTATGACTTATGATGGTGAGCATGTCCTTATATTATATGATTTTGTAAAGCAGCATCCTGATTTTTCATATAATAATGCGATGGCTATTATCGGCATGTCAGGTTACGAAAGCCTTTTCGGTTATGCCACTGCTGATTTAAACTCAGCAAATCGTCAACAAGAACTTGATGGAGCAAAAAAAGTTGCAAATAAATTAAAAGAAATGGGTTATGTTTTTGCAAATCACTCATATTTTCATTATGCGAACAGTTCTGATATCCCATCAAGATATTCTGATTTGGAATGGTTAAAATATGATACAGAATTATGGAAACAATATATTGAACCAGTATTAGGAATCACAAATCTTTATATTACTCCAGGTGGAAAAAATTACTCCGTGTCCAAATATGTAGATGGTGACCATACAGATCCTTGTTACAATTATCTTGTATCTGCAGGTTACCAGGTAATATTCAGTGTTGGAAGAGGTCAAGCATATACCAATAAAATAATCGGTATAACTAATCCAACATTCTTCTTTGGTACTTCATTATTTATGGACAGATACAACATCGATGGTAAAAGTTTTTATAAAGAAGATGTGAAACTCGAAGATGTATTCGGTTTCAGTTATTCTGAAATAATCGATCCTGTACGGGATACTTATAAACAGTCATATTGACAGTTTTTTATTTATTGTGCTTATTACTTTTAGTTTATCCAAAGACCATTTAGGTTCAAAAAGTTCTAACTTAGGACAATCACCTGTTAATCGATGTATTACTACTTTATTATCGAGTATTTTTATAGCTTCGCTTACAGCATCTGTATATTCCTCGAAAGTGATAATGTGAAAAGGTTCATTTAAGTAATTGTAAAATAGTAAAGTGTTTTTCTGTATATATAAAGAATGTATTTTTATACCCCATATATTCCGTTTTTTTATATATTTTATTGTTGAGATATAATCTTCGTATTTCTCATTCGGTAAACCGAATATTACATGAATAACACTTTTAATTTCATTTTTATTAAGTCTTTTGACACATTCAGAAAAAGTAATATTATCGTATCCTCTGTTAATATATTTCGCAGTATTTTCGTTTGATGTTTGAAATCCAAGTTCAATCCAAAGATGTGTAATATCATTATAATATTTCAGAAGTTCTAAAGTATCGTCATTTATGCAGTCTGGTCTAGTAGCAATTGCAATACCTTTAATATTCTCATTCGATAATGCTTCGTCATATTTCTCTTTTAATACTCTAGGGGTGTCATATGTATTTGAAAAATTCTGAAAATATGCTATGTAACCGGTTTGATCATCTGTTTTATTAATATCTTTATACCTTTTCATTTGAGTAGTTATCTGATCTTTAATTGAAATATCTGAATATGTAAATTCTCCACTAGCTTTTTCTGAACAAAAAATACATCCTTTTTTGCCATTCTCACGATTTGGACATGAAAAGCCTCCATCAATTGGAAGCTTTATCATTTTTTTATTGAATGCAGTTTTAAAATATTGGTTAAGAGTGGGATAAGATTGCATTTATATACACTCGTATTTTAAGGTTCCATTCTCTATAGATATCATTACCATCATTCCATCTTTCAATTCTCCCTTTATATACATTTCAGAAAGGATATCTTCTATATTGGTCTGTATGTTTCTTCTTAAAGGCCTAGCTCCATATTTATCATCATATTTGTCTCCGATAATATATTTCATTGCTTCATCACTGACCTTTAGTAAAATATTTTTTTCTTTTAAGTCAAGTGCATATTCATCTACCATTAATTTGCCTATTTCAAGAATTTCCTGTTCATTCAAACTTGAAAATACAACCACATCATCAACTCTATTTAAAAATTCAGGACGGAATATTTCCTTTAATGCTTCTCTTACTCTTTCTACAGCATCAGATTTGTCATGGACATAACCGAATCCGTTATTCTTATAGGAAGTTCCTGCATTTGAAGTCATTATAATAATTGTATTTTCGAATTGTACGACTCTTCCTTTACTATCAGTAAGTCTCCCGTCTTCTAAAATCTGTAATAGTATATTGAATACATCCGGATGTGCTTTTTCAATTTCATCAAAAAGTAGTAGTGAATAAGGATTTCTTCTTACTTTTTCTGTTAACTGTCCTGTTTCATCATAACCGATGTAACCTGGAGGTGAACCGATAAGTTTTGATATAGAATGTTTTTCCATATATTCACTCATGTCAAGCCTTATCATTGATTCTTCGTTTACAAATAATTCTTTTGCTAATATCTTTGCAAGATATGTTTTACCAACACCAGTCGGCCCTACAAAAATAAATGATGCAGGTCTTTTTTTGACTTTTATTCCTGATCTTGCTCTTCTTACAGCTTTTGCTACTGCTTCGATAGCTTGTGACTGACCAATTATTTTACATTTTAATTTTCTTTCAAGATCTAATAACGATGCTGATTCTACCTGAGTAATTTTAGTAACTGGTACTTTTGTCCATAACTCAATCACATTCGCAATATCTATAACAGTTACTTCAGTTTTATTGGCAATTTCCTGATACTTACGAATATCTTCTCTTATTCTGCATTCATTTTCCTTTAATTCAGCTGCTCGCTTGTAATCATCGATTGAATCAGCTGAGGCTGCAGTTTCTTTCTCCTGAAGAATATCATCTAACTCATTGTTCAGAAGCTGAAGTTTAACTAAAGCTTCATTATTCAAATTCGCTCTTGATGCAGCTTCATCTATGACATCAATCGCTTTATCCGGCAGAAATCTGTCTGATATATATCTTTCAGACAATATTGCTGCTTGGCGTATTGCCTCATCGCTGAATGTTACATAATGGTACTGTTCATAGTATTTTTTAATTCCATGCAATATTTCAATGGTATCACTTACTGAAGGTTCATCAACCATAATAGGCTGGAAACGTCTTTCAAGAGCAGAATCTTTTTCGATATGTTTTCTATATTCATCAATCGTTGTTGCGCCGATAATTTGAACTTCGCCTCTTGATAAGGCAGGTTTTAAAATATTAGCTGCATTCATTCCACCTTCTGCATCTCCTGCAGATATAATGTTATGTATCTCATCAATAACAAGTATTATATTCCCTAATTCCTTAACTTCATTTATTATACTTCGCATTCTTGATTCAAACTGCCCTCTAAATTGAGTGCCTGCAACTATTCCGGTCATGTCCAGCATATATATTTCCTTATTTAACAGTTTTGCAGGGACTTCCTGATTTACTATTCTCATTGCTAATCCTTCAGCAATTGCTGTTTTGCTTACTCCTGCTTCTCCAATCAGACAAGGATTATTTTTCTGTCGTCTGTTCAATATCTGAACCAT
>JAGODU010000045.1 GCA_017998095.1 Prolixibacteraceae bacterium
AGACACAAGTATCAAGTATCAAGACACAAGATTTGGGTTCCCCCCATATCGTCATTGGTAATCCCGACATAAATAATTTAGGAACAATGTGAATATGACAGGGAGTAAATCTGCTATTTTCATAAATCTGTTGATTATCAGAATAGATTCCTCACTACACTACGTTTCGTTCGGAATGACTTGCAGCCTGTAATTAGCAGGGGGGAATGGAAAGGGCGGCGATGCCGCCCTTTCCATTCATATACTCCAAAAAGCGGCCGTCATTCCGAACGAAGTGAGGAACCTCTTTTACATTACCTGTAGCCCGTCATTCCGAACTAAGTGAGGAATCTCAATACACAGAAAGAAAATTTTATTGGTAAAATACCTGAATATGTGATGATTGTAAAAATCTGTCCTTGGTAGCGAAGCATGGCAATCTCTTCTTTAACTAGACAGATAAATTCCCCCGCTACCGCGTGATTGTATCGCATGGTTTGACTACTGCTATATTTGCCACGCGATACAACCTAAAATCCGCAAGTTAGAGTTTATGCTAGCATTTTTTTAATTTTTAACTACAAAAGCTCTTGCTGAATAAAGTTTTAAAGTAATCAATCATTTCAGGATTCAAAATTCGTCCTGTAAATTAGATTAGATAGACTCATAAATATGTTTTTGTTCTGATTTAGACATAAAATCTCTATTATAGCAATGCTATTTATTAATAATTTATGTTTTTTTAATTTGATGATAAACTCGGTTATGTTACCCACGACCCATAAAGACGTAATTTTCTGGTTCTTCCCGACACAACCCATTTCCCGGGGATACAGATAAAACGAAAGATAAATTTCTTTATTCTGAAGTTCGGAGAAAGGGATTTTATCATCTGTGAAAACTTAACAATCATGTGAGCATACAAGTTTTTGCACATTGCCATGACCAAAAGGAACACGGTATTCTGTTCCAGCTTGGAAAATGGCATTTTGTTCCATCCAAAATCGTTTTTAAGTTCGTCGAATAACCGCTCTTCTGCCCCCCTGGCATTATAAAAATAAACCACTTCGTCATCTGTCATTTCAAAATCATTGGTCATTATTGGGCTGTAGTTGTATGCTTCACCGGTGAACAAGTTTATTTGCCCATCCCTTCGTGCTTCCTTGGTAACCACTAACCGGTATTCTTTTAAAGAATCGGTTTTTTCTTTGTTACCCCTTGCGTAGCGTTCAAATGGAACAAAAGTGGTTGACCCCCGCAGCAGGGTCTCTCCTCCAATCTTGATTTCTTTCCATTCCTTTATCCCGGATATTGCTCCCTCTATTGTGTGGGTCATTCTGGCTTTAAGGAATATACGCCTGGCTGCTTTCTCCATTGATTGGATTATTTCATAACTATATGAAGCTGAGTCTGCCCTTATAGCATCGATTGTTATGCTGTTTTCTCCAAGAAGGGTAACCATCCTTTCAATAGTTTCATGCTGCAAGACTTGGGCAGTACTGTTTCCGTTCCGGTTCTCGACGTACACAATGTGTTTACCGACCATGCCAACACCAGGAAAATATCCTAACTCCTTTTGATAAGTTCTACGGGCATCGGCTTTTTCAGTAAAGATTACAGTATTGTCATAATCCAACACAACATCTTTTTTTTGAAAGTCAGGCAATAATGACAACATCTTTATGTTCAACCGGTTCATTTCTTCTGCCAGTGAGAATTGGTGGTCTTTTTCTCCTCGTTTGGTGGCAAAAGATTGAGGTCTGTCTGACAGTGATTTTATCCTGTCTAACATCCTGTCCGGGCTTAGTATCCTGATATATGGATTAGCTTGTAACCCACTTCTGATATTGACCGACAAATCTTCTGCACAATCACCTCCGCAGAAAAATACAGACCAATACGACATGAAAATATCGAACCAATTATATTTAGACTGAGCTGGGAGGTTTGGTAATTTACTGTTTAGTAATGTATTGATTTTTAAATCAATGGCTTCTTTAATAACAAAATTAATACCACCAAAAGATGAAACTGTTTGACTTTTTTGTATTTTCATATCGGTATTTTGTAGACAACACCAATTTAGGTGAAAATACTTGAGCTGTAAAACTCTATCTAATAAAGTTTTACAGCTTTTTTTAACAATTACTTGCGGATTTTAGGTACAATCGCGCGGCAGCGAAGTATCTCCAATCCTGCACAAACCAATCTTGCTACTTGTGTCTTGCTACTTGTGTCTAACTTTTTATTATACTTGCATAACTATAATCTTCAAATTATGAGAAAACTGTTTTTCCTTTTTGCATTAACACTTATATCATATGCAGCCTTCTCGCAAAGCTTTTACGGAGGTCTCATGGCAGGATTCAACGGAAGTCAGGTTGAAGGTGATAAATCAAGCGGATACCAGAAAATGGGGTTTGTTGGTGGTGCGTGGACTCAAACTGATGTGAACGAAAAAGTCTATTGGGGACTTGAACTTAAATTCAATCAAAAGGGAAGCAGGATAAACCCTACAGCTAAAAACGGCTACTACAAATATATCTACCGCTTAAACTATATCGACCTTCCTGCTCTGGCAGGTTACAGAATCAATGATAAGGTATCAGCTTTTGCAGGGCTATCATTAGGGGTACTGCTAAGCAAATCGGGTTATGACCTTTACGGTCCTGACCCCACTATTGCTTATTCCGCTCTTCACAACTGGGAACTTGGTATGCTGGCAGGTATAAAAGTTGATTTCGATCAGATACTTCAATATGACTGGGCACGGAAATTCGTTTTTGATATCCGCTTTCAATATTCAATGCTTTCAATCTATCAGGACTATTCTCCGTTTTTTTCTTACTACACTCTTGGCCAATTCAATAATATGATTTCAATGACCTTGTTCTATAGAATAGATTTTGGGAGGTAATAGTTTTCGTTTGTAACGAAAAATAGTTACCTTTACAAAAGAAAACTATTGCAGTTCGTTATAACATCAAAAGCACAACCTTATTGCAACAAGTTGCTATATGGCTAATTTCAAATGTTGGCAAACCTTTTAGCGGAAACAATCTCAGAAAAATATATAATATACCATTTTCTTTCAGCATTATGGATTATTTAACTTTTCTTTCTGATGCTTATTTATTTTTCTTTATTCCAAAATTCAGTTATTCACCTAAGGTTCAGATAGTAAACCCAAAAAAATTTATTGCATAGATAATGGTTTGGTTAAAATCAATTCCCTGTCATTCAGTGACGATTCAGGCAGATTATTTGAAAATATGGTTTTTCTCAGCTTAAGACGCTATTCTTCTGAAATATATTATTTTGCCCTTCCAAGAATGGAATGATTCAATATCATGATTAAATTCAGATAATAAATATTACTATTCAATTAATTATCAATTATTCCTTTTTTTTATGGTACATTGATGGTTATTTTTATTTAATTTCAAAAATTATTGAAATAAAGCAACGTCATTGCGAGGAGGTACGACGAAGCAATCTGTCCAATTAAAGAAGAGATTGCCACGCTACGCTCGCAATGACGATGCTTTCGACAGATTGCCGCGCTTCGCTCGCAATGACGGTAGTTTCAAATTCGCAATAACAATGTCGGACAATACCGGATGAAGCAAGGTTAAAATTTATTTTAAATTTTTATATTATGACAAAAAAACAAAAAAGACCTTTCAAACAACATAAAGGATTCAATAAAAGAGAACTTAAAAAGCAAATCCTCAACCTTTGTTATTCGGCACCAAAAAACAGCTTTAACTACAAACAGGTTGCAGCTTCACTAAAGATAAACGATGAGCCCACTCGTCAGTTGATTATTGTTGCGCTTAAGGAGATGGTAGATGATGGATACCTCCTTGCACTGGAACGAGGTAAATTTCAACTAAAAGCTCAAACAGGATATATTGTCGGAACTGTCGACATGTCGCAGAAAGGTTACGCTTTCATTGTTTCCGATGAAATTGAAGATGATGTATTCATTGCAGGGAACAACCTCAACAGGGCGCTAAACGGCGATAAGGTCAGGGTGTACCTGCATGCTTTCAGCAAAAGAAAAAAACCTGAAGGTGAAGTTGTTGAAATATTGGAACGTGCAAAGACAAGCTTTGTGGGGATTGTAGATAAATCAAAAAACTTTTCATTCCTTATTCCAACTGGAAAAAGCAATTTCGACATTTTCATTCCAAAGGATAAGCTTAAAGGTGCTCAACAAGGACAAAAGGCAGTTGCCCGCATTACCGACTGGCCTGTGAATGCCAAAAACCCTATAGGTGAAATCATTGATGTGCTTGGTAATCCGGGAGACAATGATACTGAAATGCATGCTATCCTTGCCGAATTTGACCTTCCATACAAGTTTCCTGAAAGGATAGATGCAATTGCTGAAAAGCTGCCTGTTGAAATAACTCAGGAAGAGATTACCCGCAGGCGCGATTTCCGTAATATTACAACCTTCACAATTGACCCTGAAGATGCAAAGGACTTTGATGATGCCCTTTCCCTTCAGAAACTATCTAATGGCAACTGGGAAGTAGGGGTTCATATTGCAGATGTAAGCCATTATGTTATTCCCGACTCTCCCATCGATAAAGAAGCTTACGACAGAGCCACCTCGGTATATCTTGTTGACAGGGTAGTGCCCATGCTTCCCGAGAAATTGTCGAATGGAGTTTGTTCTCTAAGTGCACATGAAGATAAGCTTTGCTTTTCAGCAGTCTTTGAGCTCGATGAAAATGCAAATATCAGGAATCAGTGGTTTGGTCGCACTGTCATCAATTCCGACAGAAGGTTTAATTATGATGAAGCTCAAAAGATAATTGACACCGGAGAAGGTGATTTCAATGAGGTAATACTTACTTTAAACGATTTAGCTATAAAACTTAAAAATCAAAGATTTAAGAATGGTGCTATTGCTTTCGACAGAGAAGAAGTGAAATTCTATCTTGATGAAAAGGGGAAACCAACGGGGGTATACTTTAAAGTAGCAAAAGAGTCGAATAACCTTATTGAAGAGTTCATGCTTCTGGCCAATAAGAAGGTAGCCGAAATAATAGGTAATCCGAAAGATAAGTCCAAACCACGCACATTCGTGTATCGTATTCATGATCGCCCAGATCCTGAAAAGCTGGAATCATTCAATAATTTCATTGGAAAGTTTGGTTATAACATTGATCTTGACAATACCGGCAATATTGCCTATTCAATAAACAGTCTTCTTACCAAAGTAAAGGGAAGCAATGAAGAGAATGTCATATCAACACTGGCAGTGAGGGCAATGGCAAAAGCAGTATATTCAACAAGAAACATTGGTCATTATGGCTTGTCGTTCGATTATTACACACACTTCACATCGCCCATCAGGCGTTATCCCGACCTGATGGTTCATCGTCTTCTTGAAAGATATCTTCAGGGAGGCCGTTCTGTTGGTGCTGAAATATTTGAAGAAAAATGCCGTCATTCATCGGCAATGGAGCAAAGGGCAGTAAATGCAGAAAGAGCTTCGATAAAATACAAGCAGGTTGAGTTTATGCAGGACAAGGTAGGTCAGGTCTTTGATGGAGTAATATCGGGAGTTACCGACTGGGGCATATATGTAGAGCTAAATGAGAACAAGTGTGAGGGCATGATTTCAATAAAAGACCTCACCGGCGACTTTTACTTTTTCGATGAAAAGAATTACTGTATTTCAGGAATGCATTCTGAAAAGTCATATCAACTGGGATCTCCTGTTAAGATTGAAATTATTAGGGCTAATCTGGAAAGAAAGCAGCTTGATTTCAGGTTAGTGGAGGAGGGATAGGACGGCAAGCCGTCGTTATCGCTTCGCTCAGTTGAACCGCTGCGCGGTCGTTAGGACTTCGTCCGTTAGAAAGCTTCGCTTTCGTTGGTGCTGCGCACGTTGAGGCTTCGCTTTGTTGGAAATGCTACGCATTTCTGTTGGACGACTACGTCGTCGTTAGGACTGCGTCCGTTGAGGCTGCGCATTGTTAAGCATTAACAGAGCGCAGCGATAACGACGGCTTGCCGTTAAACAGAAAAGCTGCGCTTTTCCAACGGACGAAGTCCTAACAATCGCGAAGCGATTCAACGTGCGAAGCACTACTCCACCATCTCGCACTTTACGCTGCCAAACTTGAAATTCAATTTCATAAGAACAGGTAATTTCTTTTGATCATCGGTAATCCAGATAGTCAAAGGTTCCTTTTTACTAAAAGCTGATCCTGCTTCAAAGACAGGTTCAATCTTCATACACCTTACTGTCCCTATTTTTGATTTAATAGTTTCTTTACCAGAATATTTCAATTTGATTTCATACATTTTATCTATATCCCAGAATGGAATAGTAATAATCTGTCCCTGCTTAAGATTATCCAAACGTTTTGAAAACCTGAGATTATAAATCAGCGAGGCAATATCGAGAGTTCCCTTTTCCGCTTCATGCCAGCCGTTTATTTGTGAGTTTAGTTTTCCTTCAAGATTATAAAACCAAACTTCATTCTTCAGGTGATGATCTTGTTCGTTGATATTATACTTCGCTTTTAAAGGAAGAAAGTCATCTCCGGTAACATAACACTCGTAAGTGTTATCCACTTCATACAATGAGCCTGTCAATCCAACCGTTTTCCCCCTCATATTCAGGTAAACACATTCTTTATTTTCATAAAACGAGGGTTTAGCAGTAATGGTGACCTTTCCTCCTTTAATCAATCCATACCTCATGGTGAAATTAAGAACTTCTTCTATTGGTTTGGCATTAAGAATAATAGTCGAAAAAAATGTAATCAGAAAAAGAGATGTCCGTTTCATAAAATTAATTTTAAAATGAATTGCAAAACTTATGCCGATAAACAAACGGAAGTTTATCAATTTTATTTAGTCAGGAAAATATATGTTATGCCTTCCTGATATAAAATATATTCAGCAATTATAAAAGGGGAATAATTTAAACGACTTTTCGTTTACCAACAGTTGCCACAAAATCTTTAAGGTAGAATGGCTCAAAATAAGCAACATCGACAAAATGTTTTAATTCATATTTTTGGTATGCCAGAGAACACATATTTCTTGCAGAAGTAATTATTCCGTCAATAAAGTTGAGATTTTCAGCTTTCAAAACAGCTGAACATTTAAGTGCTCCGTTGCCGAAATAAAATATTCGGTTATTATCATAGGTGCTGAAAGAATTTTCATCAATAATCACAGGTTCTACAGCTGAAATCCTTTCTCTGCCGGCATTAAAGACTTCAGTATACACTTCCATCCTTCTGGCATCAATCATAGGGATAAAAACATCATCAGGCATGATATTAAATCCAAATGATGTCATATTTGCAATAACATGGTAAGTCATAGATTCCAGCGGACTGACGGCAATCATTGGGATTGCTGCAGCATAGCAAATTCCTTTGGCAACAGAAACGCCGATACGCAGTCCTGTGTATGAGCCGGGGCCTTCACTGACGGCTACTGCATCGAGTTCAGTGGCGTTTAAGTTATTGGAGCTAAGCAGATCGTTTATAAAAACAGTAAGCAAGCGGGAATGGTTTTGCCCGGTTATATCTTCACGGAAATCGGTCACATTGCCGTTTTCGGATAAGGCTACTGAACAAATTTCAGTAGACGTTTCGATGCAAAGAATTTTTGACATAAGAAAAAAATTGAGGGGGTAAAGATAGGGAAACTTGATCTAAAACCTGCTTATCAAATTATTGAGTTTTATTTGACAATTAAAAATAAATGGTCATTCAGCAAACAGAAAGAAAAGTTACTAATTGATCTAATGATAAATAAGTTGTAATTCTGTTTAAAGTATAGAATTCTAATACAATATCTGAGATAAATTCTACTTTGAGAGATAATTTGCCTTACTATAATTGTTTCAAATGCATAATTTAATACATGCGCAAAATAGGTACAAATAACAATCCTGCTATTAGCGATTCTGAACACTTAAAAAATCTTATACCAAATTGATCTTAATTAACTGCACATAATTTCTTATATAAAATTTCATGATTTTAATAATGTCCAATCTATACTTCTTCTAACATTTGATATTATTATCAATATAATTGATTAACCTCTTAAAAAAATAATATAATTTCATCCCGTAAATTATTCTAATATAATAACCAATTTTGTTAATCATTTCAATAATGGGAAATTGCACATTTTGAAGACAGAAAGAAGTAGATATAATAATCGGTTTTCGATATTATCAAAATATTTGAAATTCATTGTTGTTATGTTTGAAACAGCATGGCATAAGTTATTATTTTCCTTAAAAAATGAAAACACTTTCCTTTTTATAAACATCTTTCGTCTTTCATTATTAATTGGATTATTGATTTTTATTGGCAATTATAGTTGGGGGCAAACTAGTCCCACAATATATAATACTACGGGATCCCACACTTTTACGGTACCTGCCGGAGTCACAAGTATCAAGGTAGAATGCTGGGGAGGAGGAGGAGCTGGTGGAGGAGCATACATTGGAGCCGGTGGAGGTGGAGGTGGAGGTGCATATAATACAATTAATTTAACTGTCACTTCCGGACAAACATTAAGTATAACAGTAGGAGCTGGGGGAGCTGGGGGAAATAATGCAAACGGAGGAACTGGGGGAACAACAACAGTGTCAGGTAGTCCCGGGACGATTTCGGCTAATGGGGGCTCAGGAGGTAATAGCGGTTCTGGTTTTTGGCTTATTTTTTTTATATTAACCAAAATGGAGCTGGTGGAGCTGGTGGAGCTGGTGGTAGTTATGCAGGTGGAATAGGAGGAACTGCTAGCGGAAACGGAGCCGGGGGAGGAGGTGGAGCTGGGAATGGAGGAAACGGGGGAAACGGAGGAAATACAGCAACAGGAGTAGGTGGCTCGGGGACTTTTAATGGTGGTAATGGAGGAGGCTATATTTCACAAAACAATAATGGTAATGCAGGGAATAGCCCCGGAGGGGGAGGTGGAGGAGCAAGATCAAATTCTGATGGAACACAAAGAAGTGGAGGTGCTGGTGCTGCAGGGCAAGTAGTTATTTCATGGACTACTTCACAACCAACTATTACCAGCTTTTCTCCCATATCTGCATGTTCGGGTTCTTCTGCTTCAGTTGTAATTACCGGGACTAACTTTACAGGGGCTACGGCCGTTAATTTTTATAATTCCCAGTCTGCAACATATACTGTAAACAGTTCTACACAAATAACAGCAACATTGCCGGCTGGCGCAACAACAGGACCAATAAGTGTAATAACTCCCAGTGGGACAGCAACAAGTTCGAGTAATTTTACTGTCAATTCATTACCAACTGCTCTGTCTTTAACCGGCAGTACAATCTGTACTTCCCCGGGTGGCAACGGTACTGTCACATCTTCTGCTTCTCAATCAGGGGTAACATATCAATTATATAATTCCGGCGGAACGCCTGTTGGCGGTATTCAATCAGGATCAGGATCAGGTCTTACATGGTCAAATCTATCTACTGGGACAGGTTATTACGTTGTAGGAACTAATGGAAATTTATGTACTTCTACAAGTAATTCTGTTAATGTTTCAACCTGGACAAATCCTGTTGGAACTTCTGAAACCATTACAATCTGCAGCGAAGACTATACAAACTTTACACCCTCAATAGCACCGGCAAGTACCATTACCTGGACTATAGGAACTATAACCGGAAGTGTTTCAGGAGCTTCTGCAAACTCAACTCCAACAAATACAATAGATCAACTACTTACAATTCCAAGTAATATTACACAAGGCTCAGTAGTATATCATGTCACACCAACTTCTACTACCGGCTCATGTGTCGGATCTTCCTTTGACATAACTGTAACTGTAGAACACCCTGCTATTGGCAATTTCGAATAAAGAAAAGCTGTTTACAAGGCAGGTTCCAAAGTACTGCTCGAATTCATCTATTTCAGAAGTTGACTACAAATAAAGATTTGGAATTATCGTCTGTTCATTCATCGGAGGCCTTACGTATCCGGTAGCAACAGGGCGTGGTTCAAGCTCAATCTTTTCAGGCGCCTTATCTTCATACGGAATCATAGTAAGGAGATGACTTATAAAATTGAGTCTTGCTCTTTTCTTATCGTCACTTTCAACAACATACCAGGGTGATTGTTTAGTATCGGTATAAGCAAACATTTCATCTTTTGCTTTAGAATATTCAGTCCACTTCATGCGCGAAACAACATCAATGCCGCTAAATTTCCATCTTTTTGTAGGGTCATTGATTCTGTCCTGAAACCTTCTTTCCTGTTCTTCTTCGCTAACAGAAAACCAATATTTAAGCAGGATAACTCCCGAATGGATAAGCATTCTCTCAAAGTTGGGGCATGAGCGTAAAAACTCCCAGTATTCCTCATCTGTACAGAAACCCATTACTCTTTCAACTCCTGCACGGTTGTACCAGCTTCGATCGAAGAGTACCATTTCACCCGCTGCAGGAAGATGTTGTACATATCTCTGAAAATACCATGACGTCTTTTCCCTTTCAGTTGGAACACCCAGTGCAACAACTCTGCAAATACGAGGATTTAAAGGAGAAGCAAGTTGTTTGATAGCACCCCCCTTACCTGCAGCATCACGCCCTTCAAAGAGGATTACAACTTTTAAACCTTTTTCTTTAACTGTAGTTTGAAGCTTAATCAATTCGATATTAAGTCTGTCAAGCTCGTTTTCATAAAACTTTTTATCCAGTTTTTCCATATAGAAAGAATCATCAGGTTTATACTAATAATGAAATCATAATTAAAAGTAAGAAGATTTTTGTTGTAATGCAAATAGCTTATTCCATCAGAAAAGAATCATAATTTTCCGGGGAGATAACTTCAAAAGAAGCATCGGGATAATTTATATTGAATGATTTAGGAATTTTCACTTTCTTTTTTGAATTCCATTTAAACTCATAAGCATATAATTTACCGTTTTTTTCTTCAATGTAATCAATTTCCTTTTGATCTACAGTCCTCCAGAAATATGAATTACAATAATCAAAAGAATAAAGATTACGCTTCAACCTTTCGCTTACAAGAAAATTCTCCCACAGAGCTCCGGTATCTGTCCTGAAATTAAGGTTAGAGAAATTTGAAATAACAGCATTTCTTATTCCATTATCATAAAAAAAAATCTTCCTTTTTGAACTTATTTCACTTCTCATGTTCCGTCTGAATGATGATAAGCGAAATATTATAAAGGCTTTCTCCAAAAGGTCAATATATTTAATCACTGTATTTTTATCAGTCTGTACAAGATTAGAAATCTCATTGTATGATACTTCGCTACCAAGCTGAAGAGATATGGCAACCAGAATCTTGCTTAGCAATTCAGGCTTACGGACACCATCCATTTCAAGCACGTCTTTATATAAATAGCTTCCGGCAAGTTCATTTAACACCTGCTTCTCTTCACCGGGATGGTTAATGACATCAGGATACATGCCGTAAATCAAACGGTTTTCCAATTGAGACTTCATGTCAATAAAACCATAATAATCGAAAAGTTCCTTGTAACTGAAAGGAAATAGTCTGTATTCCCACTTTCTGCCTGTTAAAGACTCATTTATTTTACTTGCAATATCCAGGGCAGATGATCCACTCACAATCAACTGAATATCAATATTATCATGAATAAGTTTAAGTGTCAATCCGATGTTTTCCACTCTTTGAGCTTCATCAATAAAAAGAATCTTTTTACTTCCAGCAATTTGTTTTAAAGTAGCAAGTGAAGCACCTGTAAGAGAATCCTTTACCATTGGATCATCACAATTCAATATCAGAGAATCGTTCGCATATTCAGAAATAATTGAATTGACAAGAGTAGTTTTACCTGTCTGATGAGGTCCTATAACAATCAAAGCTTTCCCTTTGAATAATTTATTCCTTAGTGTATTGTTTAAGATTCGAGGTATCATTTTATCTTTTTCACCAAAAATGCCAATATATGGTGAATATATTCACCATATATTGGCATTTTTGGTGAATAATCTAAATTTTCAATACTTATTGAACCTTTTCTTTTCTGTCGAAGACATAGGAAATGATATTAGCTCCCATTTGCAGTGCCAGTAGCCTTATATTTTCAGGGTCTTTATGAACGGCATAAGATTCCCAGCCGTCACCAAGATCACATTCATAAGAATAAAAAACAACTAGCCGGTTATCATGAAAAAGGCCAAAGCCCTGAGCCGGCTTTCCGTCATGCTCATGAATTTTTGGCAATCCCTTATCAAAGTTATATTTCTGATGGTATATAGGATGAGAAAAAGGGAGTTCAACAAATTCCTGCTCAGGAAAAACCTTCTTCATTTCCCTCCTGATATATGGGTCAAGACCATAATTATCATCTATATGCAGAAAACCGCCTCCCATAAGATAAGTCCTGAGTATTTCAACTTCCATTTCTGAAAGCACAATATTACCGTGACCTGTCATGTGTATCATAGGATAATTAAATATTTCCAGGCTGCCAACTTCAACAGTCCCGGGTTCAGGAAGTATATTAGTCCCCAGATTTTCATTGGAAAATTTAATGAGATTAGGAAGAGAAGTTGGATTGGCATACCAGTCACCTCCTCCGCTATATTTTAGGAGCCCTATTCTTACAGTTGTTGTTTCCTGAGAAAAAGCGATTATTGTAAAAATAAAAAGAATAACTGTCAATATTTTTTTCTTCATAATCATCTGTTAATAATACCTGTAATATCACATGCCACTATACCTGCTGTTTCAGTTCTAAGCCGGCTGTTACCCAGAGATACTTCTTTGAATCCAAAATTAACAGCAGCTTCAATTTCTGCAGCAGAGAAGTCACCTTCCGGACCTATAAGGATTGTCACTCTTTCACTTGGTTTCACAAGATCAAAAAGATGATGTTTATTTCCTTCATCACAATGTGCTACAAATTTTAAGCCTTGATTTTCCATCCTGCAGAAAGCCCCAAAATTAGTTAAATTATTCAAAACAGGTTTATATGCTTTCAGCGACTGCTTCATTGCTGAAACAATCACTTTCTCAATCCTCTCAATATTAATCTGCTTTCTTTCTGAATGTTCACACAATAAAGGAGTTATTTCATCAATCCCGATTTCTGTAGCTTTTTCAACAAACCATTCAAAGCGGTCGATATTCTTTGTAGGGGCAATTGCAACGTGGAGAAAATAAATTCTCTTTTCAAATTCAGTTGTTTTGGAAATAATTTCCACAGAGCATTTTTTAGGATTAGGGTCAAAAATCCTTGCTTCAAATTTGTTGCCTATGCCATCTACCAGAATCAGTTTATCGCCTTTTGAAAAACGTAAGACTCTTATACAATGCTTAGATTCAGTTTCATCAAGAGTATATGATGAACCGGAAATATCAGGAGTATAAAATATATTCATTTTAAAAAATTGAAAGAAAAACCTAATAGCGTTTTCAAAAGTAGTTATTTATCTGTAATCCCCGGGAACAAGATGTAAAACAAGATTTCCTTGTTTAGCTTCGATTTCGGTCCAGCTTTTAACATTAAAATCAAGAACAACAGTAGAGCATGTTGGCATATCGCCCTGAAAATTAGCACTTAGATTTCCTGAAATAAAATACATAAAGGGATTATGGCCGAAAACAAATATAGAATTATAATCATCTGAAACCTCATGAACAAGGTCGATAAAGTCCTGTGTAGTGTAATCGAAATACAAGCCTTTTTTTTGAATAATTTTATCTTTTGGGAAGGCAAGCTCTTCAGCATAAATTCGTGCCGTGGAATAAGCTCTTACTGCAGGACTGGCAATTACATAATCAGGAATAATTTCTTTTTTCTTGAGATCAGCAGCTATTTTGTGGGCGTCATCTCTACCCTTTTCTGTAAGTTCGCGATCATAATCATGATCGTACCCCCCCTGCTCAGTCTTTGCATGACGAACGATAACCAATCTCTTCATCTTTTATAATTTAAAATTCTGAAAACCAAAACCAAATCTTTTAATGTTTGTGAATTTACTAAATTATAACTCAAAAAAGGATGATTTTAGTTTATTTTACATCAACCTTTTTCAAGGAATTAACATGATTGCAGAAAAAACAATTGATAAATGAGGAAGATCGGTTTACTTTCAGATACACATTGCTTTCTTGAGCCGAAACTATATGAGTTTTTCAAAGACTGTGATGAGATATGGCATGCAGGTGATTTCGGAAATATTGAGACCTATGATAAGCTTGCTGAATTCAAACCGTTGAAAGGAGTATATGGGAACATCGATGGTCAGGAGATAAGACTTGCCTGCAAAAAGCATATCAAGTTCAGGTGCGAAGATGTGAAGGTCTGGATTACTCATATTGGAGGATATCCCGGTAAATACGATCAGAGTGTGAAGCCCGGTTTATTTCAGGATCCGCCTGACCTTTTTATTTGTGGTCACTCTCATATTTTAAAAGTCATTTACGATAAAAAACTTAATTCTCTGCATATAAATCCCGGTGCCGCAGGAAACTCAGGTTTTCATAAGGTAAAAACATTGTTGAGGTTTACAATTGAAGGTAAAGGGATAAAAGATCTTGAGATTATGGAAATAAAACGCAATTTCTCAGAACCACCCACTTAAAATTATCAATATTTACTAAATAACTAATTCAATTAATTATAATTGCAGTCAATTTGTAAAACATGCTATGATTAAGAAGTTTATTACCATTATTGCTGTATCTGCACTTTGTTCATGCTCCGTGAATAACATAACTGATGAATTATTTGAATCACTGATCTCAGGTGAAGATAATTTGATAGGTTACCAAAAAGAAAAAACTTTAATATTACCAGAAGCAGAAGAGTACTTTGGGAATATAGCCAATTTAGCAAAATGGTATTCTATTAATCAGAATTGGGAAAATACAGATAAATCTGCAAGTACTGATAATGACAATCCATTTATTGCTAAATTAAAAAAAATTAAAATAAAGGGCGAGAATGGCAAAAGAATTTCATTTTTTGACCTTAACTCAGAAGAACGAAATGAGTTTTTAAACTCCTGGAAAAAAATAGAAGCAAGAGACTTAAGTGAAAAATTAAACCGTGACCCCTCGCATGTATCTTCAGGATTGTTGCTTAAAAGAAACGAGGCTTTTTCTAAAGTATTTAACGGTGACAAAGCTGTCAGCATTACTGTCAGTGACCCTTTTGTAGAAATTTTATCAGCAATGAATAAAGCTGAGGAAGAAGAAATTTCAGAAAATAATAAGATAATTTCTGAATATGCTTCTGAATATAGTGATGAAGATTTCGAAGCAGCAGTAATTGCCAACAGGTACTTAAGCTTTTCCGTAATACAAGCTACTCCTATAGAGATAACGCCTCAGACATTTGTTGACAGGCTAAGACCCAATATTAAAAAAGGAAGGATACTTCTTGCTTTGCCCGGAGGGTGGACAACAAAATACCTTATGATATTTTTCCCTGCTAAATATTGGTGGGATGTCGGTCATACTGCAATCCTATCCAAAGATGCTGATGAATTGACAGAGGAAATAGGTGATTCCAGCAATATTACGGTAGGCACCAGTACCTGGTACGACATGAATGAAGAGCTTCTCGGCCGTTCGTGGTGTTATAAGCATGGCTTAGCTATGATCGGGCAGATTTATGATGTAGAATGGGTAAAAAGTAAAGATGAAAAGGGCAAGTGGAAATGGGATAAAAAAATGACTGAGCTTGATAATGAAAAAATGTGTGCTTTGGCGAAAGAGCAGTTAGGGAAGCCTTATTGTAATTTACTTTTAACAGTTACATCAAAGTGGTATGCACCAAACAGTTTTATATGCAGCAGTTTGCCATGGTGGCTTGCCAAACAAGTAGGTGATATAGATATCAGCGACTGGTGGAACCCGTCTGTTTATCCTGTAAGTCTTTTTATGTCTGAAAATATAAAAATACTTGACGATACCCTGGATTAAGGAAATTTAATTAAGATCCAACAACGTGACGAAGCTTAACAATCAAAGATTCCCACAATGAACGAGTATCATCCTTTTCATCAGGTTCTGCAAAATCAATAACGATAAGAGAAACATCCCCCGTAAGTTCATCCCGGGTGATTTTAAATTCAAAGTAAGTTTTATCTTCCACCCATTCAAAATGAACTATCAGGTTTTCCTTAATAAAGGTAAGTTCGGCTACATTTTCTGCATCTTCCCAGAAAAAAGTGAATTTTTTACCATTCACCGAAACATCATCAGCAAACCATTCAGCAAGTCCAGAAGCAGTACTGAGACGGTTAAACAATACTTTAGGAGAACAGTTAATAAGGTATTCCAATTCAATTTTTTCTTTGCTCATATAAATAATTAGTGTTTGAAGAAGGTGCAATATATCAATTAAGTTTTAATTTACCAATAAAAGCAAGAAAGATAGAAATTAAAAAAAGTCTTAAAATAATTGTATGAAAAAAAATAAAATAATCTATATTTGCACCGCCTTTAAATAAAGAGGCAAGAATCATGGCGAGGTAGCTCAGCTGGTTAGAGCGCATGATTCATAATCATGAGGTCGGCGGATCATGCCCGCCTCTCGCTACACTAAAAATCAAGGACTTACAAAAATGTAAGTCCTTTTTTTATTTCTGGAGTTGGGAAATGGAGTTGGGAATATGCATTATTACATACTAAAATTTTGGATAACCGTATCGACAACTCGTGGGTCTTGATAATATTTTAAAATTACTTCTTGACCTGAATGCCCTGTAATTGAGTCAGCTCTTCCTCCAGTGAAATTGTTGATTCTTGTTATATATGTTTTCCTTAAATGTCTGAATTCTAACTCCTCTTGTGAATTTGTTTTTTTCCAAAAATGGCTAAATGCCTTACTTAGATCATCTTTCATTGTTTCGCGGTTCCTTTTGCTATCTGGATCAATGATGTATTCTTCCTTACCCACATTATCTTCATAACCCAAATCAAATAGTAATTCTTTAAGGTTTTTGAAGATAGGAAGATAGATATCCTTTTTGTATTTTGAATTTGTTAGGTTATACCGTCGATTATATTTAAAATCTTCCGTTTTTATAAATTTGGGCTTCCCATCAAAAATATTCAGTTTCAGCATCTTCAGGTCTGCGTTTTTCCTTCATTGCCTGAGTTACTAATTCTTCAAGGAAAGCATTGTCTTCATCAGTGTACATGCTGTCGTCTTCATCGTATTGACCATCTTCAAAGTTGTCAAGGTTTATTAATCTTTCATCTTCTGACATGATTTTTAAATTTTTAATTTCTTACAAAATGTATATTAAAAATTGCTTAATAATTAATGAATTATAGAACATCACTAATTATTATTAAGTCCACCTACCCTCGTTCCTAGATTTTTCTTGAAAAAAGTTTCTATTCCAATTGTTCTGTCTTTATCAATAGTATTTAAAGTTTCGGATAAAATTGAAAATTGAAAATTATTACAATCTCTCTTTTTAAGCTCAACATTTCCTCCATCTCCTTTGGAATAATAGTCATGCCATCGTCCCCAAAATCCAGAAGAACTATATGCAGAACCTATATATTGTTTATTATCTGATTTGTCAAGAATCGGATAAACACCAGAACGATTTGTTAAATAATTACGCCACTCAGAATTATCAATTGAAAATTCAAATTTATCTCGTAATAATTTTTGAGTAACTTTCCTATGCTGTTATCACCTTTGTGTAAAATCGAGAGAACTTCAAGTTTTTCATCTTCAATCCATCTACCATAGTTTGCTGAAGGATTAGTCCATTTTATAATTAGCCTATTTTTAATTCACTTAAAAAATCAATTTCTTCCATTTGGTGAAAAAAATATCTTATTCGCGGTTTATTTGTTTTATTATCTATAACCTCATCAATTGTAGGGATGCCTAATCGATATGCACCAATAAATTTTGCAACTTTACCTTCATACCAAAAAGATAAGATATAGGAAGTTTTTGCAAAGAAAATATTGGTATGCTCCTTTTGAAAGATTAGGAATGCTTCAAAATTAAAATGTGGATTAAAGTCAATTTTTACACTATCTGCATTATGAAACATCAATTTTGTGTTTCTATATTTTCCTGAAATGATCATATCTTTAGGAAAATCAGACTGAAGATTGATAATTTGATTAATTGTAAGCATACTATTTTGAAAAATGACATTATTAGATTCCAATCTTTTTAAGATTCGATGTGCCTAGTAGAATTAAGTTTGGTTCTTTTTTAAAATTAATCAATTATTTATAATCTATCAATAAAAACAGGTTTAAAAAATTAACCTAC
The DNA here is from genome assembly GCA_017998095.1 of Prolixibacteraceae bacterium. The sequence goes on from JAGODU010000045.1 coordinate 18,256, forward strand.
ATTTGAAAAGAAAAAAGTTGTGCACTGTTGTTTCCATTTTCTGTGCACTCTAATTTACCATTTTCTGTGCATTTGTAATTTCTAGTTTCACTAACTATGACTTTTAACGAATTTATAAAGCTTTATGACAGAAAAAATTCAATAGTTTTGCTTGAAGGGAAAAGGAATGTATTGGATGCAGATAAGCCAAAATTGATTGAACTTGGTAAATTATTAGCATCAAGAACAACTAAAATGATTTTTAGAAGCGGAAATGCTGATGGGGCAGACCAGTTGTTTTCAGATGGGGTTACTTCAGTTGACAATAGAAAATTGCAACTTATTACACCATATTCCGGACATAGGCAAAAAAACAATCATGCTTTCGAAACTATTTCCTTGGATGAGATTGATATAACAGCTGAGCCAGGAATTGTGTATAATTCAAAAGGAAATAAGAAAACTGAAAAGCTAATTGACAGATTTGTGGCAGGTGAGAAAAACAGATATACAATTAATGCAGCTTATATAATTCGGGACACAATTAAAGCAATTGGGACAAAGGAAATCAAACCAGCAACTTTTGGTATATTCTATGACGATATAGAAAATCCAAAAACTGGTGGAACTGGACATACAATGAATGTTTGTCTACAAAATCAAATTCCAATTGTTGATCAGAACACTTGGTTCAATTGGTTAATTGAATAGAGGCCCCCTCCTGGAAGCCCTAATTTCTGGGCGTATCTCGCCTTAAACAGGTTATAAGCCTCATATTCTACGCATTTCAATATCGCGAAAAAATATCCTGAGCCATTTTTTTTTATTTTTGGGAAAACCTTATTTTTTTCATCACCCCAAAGAACCGTTTAGCTTTCAACGAAATTAAAGGCGTTGAAAAGAAAACTTAGAAAAATGCGTTTGGAGAAAATTAGAAATTTGACAGTAATTTAAATTTACTGTCAATATTTTAGTTATTTTTGTATTCGATTACTTAAATGAGAAACGCAGAATTACATATTGACGAACTCGAAAAATTCTTTGGTAATAAGGAATCATTTCGAGTAGAAGAATTGCATTCATTCTATATGGAATACAATAATTTGGTTCCCATATCGACAGTTTACTGGCGGATAAATTCACTGGTGAAACGTGGTGTTATCCAGCGTATCGGTAGGGGAACATACAAATTAGGTTCTGATAATACTTTTCAGCCTGAGATGCACATGAAGTTATTTAAAATCAACAGCTTCATGAGTTCCAATTTCCCTTACCTAAAATACTGTATTTGGTCAATTGAAGAAATCAACCTGTTAGCTCAACACCTGATTAATAAACGCAAAATCTATATTGATGTTGAACGCGATGTGGTTGAGTCGGTTTTTGAGCAATTACACGACAGATTCAAAAACATCTTTAAGGGACAATCGAACGACAATGTAGTTTCAAATGAATACATTATCGTTGTGCGTCCGTTGGTAACAGGTTCACCAACCCAGGTAATCAGAGGGGTAACTACCATTACCATAGAAAAACTATTAGTCGATTTATTCTGTGACAAAGAGTTTGATTTTTTACAGGGATATGAATTAACACACATTTTCAATAACGCTTTTTCAAAGTATACCATTAATGTAGACAAACTGTTAAGGTATGCCAGTAGAAAGGAGAAAAGAACTGTTCTTGAAGAGTTTTTGAAAACTATAAATTGACAGTAACTGATAAAAACTGTCGAATTTACAATTAAAATGATTTCAGAAAAATGCACTTCAAATAGTTGGATAGAAGCATCTGCCAAGAATAATAAGGCAGATAAAATCTTGGTACAGAAACTTATTCGTGCGTTAATGCTGCTCGAAGGATTAAAAGAATCTGGACTTGGCTTTGCTTTTAAAGGTGGAACAGCTTTGATGCTATTACTGAATAGTGCTAAAAGGCTTTCAATCGATATCGATATTATTGTTCCTGATAAAACAATCGAAATAGATAGCATCTTGAACGAAATTGCAATTAAAAAAGGTTTTACCAGAGTGAAGCCAATTCCGCGAAAAACTCAAACAGGAATAGAAAAAGCTCATTACGAGTTTATCTTTCCCTGTTCTTTAAGAGCGAACAACGAAGATTATCTACTGCTAGATATTCTATTCGAAAAGATTCATTATAGTTCACTTATAAGCACTCCAATAAATTCGTCGTTTATTACACTCGATGGTGAACCGTTAGATGTGAAAACACCAGATTTTAACAATATCATGGGTGATAAGTTAACTGCATTCGCGCCAAATACCACTGGTATTCCTTATTTCAAAAAAGAAAAATCGATGGGGCAAGAAATCATGAAACAGCTATATGATATTGGAAATATCTTCGATCGTATTGATGATGTCTCCATCGTGAAGCAGGTTTTTTTCGATTTTGCACAAGTTGAATTAGGATATCGCAAGTTAGGTAATGATGTTGACCTTGTTATGGACGATATTGTTGAAACCTGCCTGTCAATCAGCTTACGCACTCCTGTTGGCAAAGCCAAATTTGAGGTTTTACAATTGGGAATCAGACAAGTGGCTTCGTATATCTTTTCTGAGAATTATTATATCGAAAAAGCTACTGTTCATGCAGCCCGAACCGCTTATTTGATTGCGCTATTTAAAACCAATTCAACACTTCAACGGTACGATAACAAAATAGATATGACTAAGTGGCAAATAGAACAACCCAACAATACAAAACTGAATAAACTGAAAAAATTAAATCCTGAAGCTTTTTATTACTGGTTTCAATATTTCTCATTACAAGCTTAAACAATGGAAAAACTCAACATGGAATCGGTTAAACTGACCGAACAAAATATAGAAAATTATCGAGATATCGGAGTTGGGAAACGGAGTTGGGAAAAGTCATAATTTGAACCAATTTGCACTTTATAAACAGCGTATTTACTGGTATTTCGGGGGCGTAATCAATATTCATAATCATGAGGTCGCCGGATCATGCCCGGCTCTCGCTACAGTGAAAATCAAGAGGCTGTCTCAAAAGAGAACAGCCTCTTTTTGTTTGTTAAAAAAATACGCGATTTGCTATTATGAAAAACATTTTTACCTATCTTCATTTTTCAAAAAATGAACGGTATGGAAATAATTATTAAAGAAGTAAAAACGAGGTGCGATTTATATAAATTCATTCATCTTCCTGCAAAAATTCATAAAACCCATAAAAACTGGGTTCCTCCCCTTTATATGGATGAATGGGAATACTTCAATCCAAAGAAAAACCGATCATTTGACCATTGCGACCATATCTTGCTTTTAGCGTTTAAAGACGGAAAAGTAGTTGGTCGTTGCATGGGTTTGATTCATCATGATTATAATAAAACACATAATGAAAAAAACGGAAGGTTTTCTAATATAGAAACATGGAACGATCCGGAAGTATTTCATGCACTAATCAGTTATGTTGAAAAATGGGCCAAAGAAAAAGGTATGAACAAAGTGGTAGGTCCTCTTGCTTTTTCCGATAAAGACCCTCAGGGCTTCTTATATGAAGGCTTTGACGAACCACACGTAATTGCCTCCCATTGCAACTTCCCATATTTGGTTGACTTCATCGTGAATGAAGGATATTCAAAGATTGTTGACTTGTTTGATTGCAAAATAGTCATACCCGATGTATTGCCTGAAATATACAACAAAGTAGTTGAGCGCTTTAACCGGAATAATTCAAATCTGAAAGTGCTGGAATTCACCAAAAGGTCAAAAATAAAACCTTATATCAGACCAGTATTAACTTTGTTTAATGATACTTTTGGAGATATTTACGGTGCCACGCCTTTTACTGAAAAAGAAATGGACGATTTTGCCAACCGATACCTTTTCCTTATAGATCCTGCTTTTGTTAAAATAGTTATCAACGAAAAAGAGGAGGTAATCGGATGTGTAATTGGAATGTCCGATATCAGTAAGGGAATTCAGAAATCTAAAGGGTACTTGCTGCCATTCGGGTTTATACCTATATTAACAGCCGGGAAAAAATCTCAACAATTGAACCTGCTTTTAGGAACCGTTGATGATCGTTATCAGGGAAGAGGTATAACTGCTTTATTGGGAATTAAAATAATTGAATCGGCTAAAAAAGCCGGTAAAAAAGTTGCTGATTCACATCTTGAACTCGAAACTAATTTAAGAGCCCGTGCCGAAATGGAACGCATGGGAGGTGTTCCATACAAGAAATTCCGTTTATTTGAAAAAACAATTTAATTTATTCGGACTTCCTTTTTCTTAATAATCCAAAGGCACACATGTAGCCACTGTATATGGCTCCTGAGAAACCTCCGCCTATCTTTGTCCATGCCGAAGCAAAATGGAGGTTTTCTATTGTTTCTAATTTGGGCTTCATGAAATATTCAGGAGTCTGGGCATATCCATATACTGCACTTTGAGGGGTGAGTATGTATCTCCCAACGGTTTTGGCAGTCCCAACTTCATAGTAATCAATCTGCTCTTTTAATCCGGGGATTATCTTGTCTAGCTTGTTTATAAATATCTGAGCAACTTCTTCCTTTTTTTGGCGATATTCTTCTTTTGTAAGGTTTTCCCAATATTCAGGATAATCGATGCAACAAACAGCTCCAACACTTTTGCCTGAAGGAGCAAGTTCTGAGTCAACCTGGCTGTAATCAACAAAAGTAAAACTGCGGTTTTCTAAACTTCCCTTATTGTTTTTCAAAATATCTGACTGGGTTTTCACCGATTCATCGTATAGGAAATAAGAATAATACTTACTGCCAATATCTTTCAACGACTTCTTAAAGCCAAGGTAAAGCGTTAAAAGTGAAGCACCCGGTCTTATGTCACTCACTTGATCAGCTACCCGCTTCCCAAATTCTTCAGGTAGCATTTCATTGGCTACAACCGGAACAGAATTATTCGCAATGATATCATCAGCAAAATCTTCTATCAGTTCTTCAGAACTTGTTTTTTTAAAATAACTTACTCCAATAGCCTTATTGTCACTGACAAGAATATTCTTTACCATATGTTTCAATAAAACTATACCTCCATTTTTTTCTATAACCTGAGCCAGATAGTCAGAAAGTTTTTGAGAACCTCCCTTAATAAAATTACCTCCGCCTTTGAAATAACTGCTTTGGGCAATAGAGTAATAACTTAGCGATAAGGTATAGGGATCATCATGGAAATAACCCAGATTTCCAAGTAAAATTAATTTAAGTCTATTGTCTTGAATTATTGAATCAAGAAACTCTCCAACACTTTTTTCAATATGTTCCTCCTCAAGATTTCTTTTGGGTTTGCTCATCAGTTGATTAAAAAAAGCCATAATTCCTTCTTCTTCACCAGGAAATTCAACAACCAACTTATGTTTTGCCTCCTCCGGATCATGAGGCATGGTAAATTCATTATCACCCTGAACAAAGTGATAGAATTCGGGCACTTTCAGAAATTCAACATGATCAAAAACCCCAAGATCAGTAAAAATCCTGGTTTTCATATCGGAACGATCCAACCCATCCATTTCGTGAAGCCCGACTTCCAGGGTAAAATCTTTACGTCTGAAAGTTGTTGCACAGCCACCCGGTCTGTCGTGTTGCTCAATAAGTAATATTTTTTTACCTTCCTTTGCAAGCTTGGCTCCGGCTATCAAACCACCCAATCCGGCTCCTATAATTATGGCATCGTATTGCATCCTTTAGAAAATTCCTTAAGAATATTTTAATCGCTTATGATTTATTCAACTGTTTGTTTTCCATAAATCTGATCAATGAGAACTTTGTATTTTTCAGTAATATATCTCCTGCGAAGCTTTAAAGTAGGAGATAACTCTCCTGTATTTGGAGACCATTCATCCAGTACAAGTTTGAACCTGAGGATTCTCTCAGCCTTGGAAAAGCTTTTATTAAATTGCTTTATATCCTCCTGTATTAAAGCATACATCTCGGGCTTCTGAACAATTTCTTCTTTCGAAGTGAACACATGATTATTTTTTTCACACCATTCCTTAATAAATGGAATATTCGGAGAAATAATTGCACTGGCAAATTTCTCACTTTCACCAACAACCATCACCTGATCAACACATTGCGACTCTTTAATTTTATTCTCTAGTTTCTGTGGAGCAATAAACTTACCCGATGAAAGTTTAAAAATTTCTTTTTTCCTGTCAGTAATAACCAAAAAACGCCCTTCATCCATGTACCCAACATCTCCGGTGTGAAACCATCCATCACTATCTATAGCTTGTCCCGTTAGTTCTTTATTTTTATAGTACCCTATCATAACATTATGCCCCTTACATAAGATCTCTCCATCTTCGGCAATTTTTAGCTCAACACCTTTTATAAGAGCACCTACTGTTCCCAGTTTCAAATCCGGATCATCCTGACGGTTAATGGTTATTATCGGGGAAGTTTCTGTCAGTCCATACATATTAAGAACTTTAATTCCGCAAGCCCAAAATATTCTTTCAAGCCTTGGTTGTAAAGCTGCTCCACCGCAACCAACCAACCTCACATTCCCGCCTAAAGCATCTCTCCATTTTGAGAATATTAGTTTATCGGCAATTTTAAGCCGCTGTTTATACCACCAGCTGCTTCTACTTTCCTGTTTATACTTCAATCCCAAATCTACTGCCCAGAAAAAGATCGTCTTTTTTATCCCTTTTAATTTTTTTCCCTGTGCTATAACATTATCATAAACTTTTTCAAGTATTCTGGGAACTGCATCAAACCCCATAGGTTTAAGCTCTTTCATATTTGATGCTATCGTTCCCATATTCTCAGCGTAATACAAACTACTGCCTGAATATTGAGTCTGATAGTTGCCCAGTCTCCCGCCTACGTGACAAAGAGGAAGTATACTTAAATATTTATCCTGAGGCCCCATCTTAAATATATCAGCAGCTGCCAGAAAATTCTGTACCAGGTTCTTGTGCGAAAGCATTACCCCTTTTGATTCTCCTGTTGTCCCTGAAGTATAAATTAAAGTAAGAAAATCTTCTTCAGTAATGGAATTCTTAATCTGCTCAAGTTCGTCTTTATATTTTTCTGCTACCTGTTCTCCTTCATTGATGATTTCTTTCAGATTCCTGACATTTTGAATTTCATCGAAGGAATATATTATCTCATCAGCAATTTTCTGTCCAATAGCCAGTCGGACAACATTATATAGAGATCGGTCTGATACGAATATAAACTTAGCTTCTGAGTGGTTCACTATATGTCTGTATTCATCAGATGAAAGAGAAGTAAAAACCGGAACATGAATTGCACCAATCATTGATATTCACATATCAACAAAATTCCATTCAGGCCTGTTGGATGAAACAGTTACAATTTTATCTCCTCTTTTAACTCCAAGCGAAAGTAGTCCGTAACTGATGTTATGAGAAATAGAAATATAATCTTTAGCTGAATAATTAATCCACTTTCCGTTTCTCTTTACCCCGAATACATCTTCCTTATCAGGAAATTTTTCTTTATACCTGTCTAATAAATCAAAGATTCTTGTCGTGCTCATACGTCAGTATTTAATATTAGCAATAGCAAAAAGTGCAAAATATTTATAAAAAGCAATATACTAAAAAAAGAAGCAGAAAGTATTTTAAGGTGTTGAAATTTTATTGGTTACAGCTAAGACCTTATTGACATGATTCCCTTAATGTCATATTACAACTTCGTGTTACCTTTTAGTAAGTTACTTTTTGTGTATTGAGATTCCTCACTTCGTTCGAAATGACTGTCGCTTTTGGGGTTATAGAGGTGAAAGGGCGGCGTCGCCGCCCTTTCACCTCCCCTTTAAATTACAGGCTGCAAGTCATTCCGAACGAAACGTAGTGTAGTGAGGAATCTATTCTGATAATCAACAGATTTATGAAAATAGCAGATTTACTCCCTGTCATATTCACATTGTTCCTAATTTCATTGGGTCGGGACTACCAATGACAGATTTATATTCTTTCACATTCTCATGTTGCTGAAATAATTAGTTGGAACTCACAACTACTGTGATAACAACCAATCAACTTTTAATAA
>JAGODU010000241.1 GCA_017998095.1 Prolixibacteraceae bacterium
GTATGAGAAGGTCTTACTATAGTATAATTCATTCCAAACCCTGAAGCATTTTTCTTAAGATATTCCTCACAGGCAATTTTATTTCTTGAATACTGCCAAAATGGATTTTCAAGAGGGGTATCTTCAGTAACGGGCAACTTTTCAGGTGGTGTCTGATACGCTGAAGCACTACTGATAAAAAGATATTGGTTTGTCTTTCCTTTGAATAACTTTAGGTTATTCTCAAGATGTTCAGGAACGAAACTAATCCAGTCAACTACTACATCAAAAGAAAGCCCATCTAAAACTTTTGATGTTTGTTCAAAATTTCTGATATCTGAGTTAAGATTTATAACTTCATTAGGAACCGGCCTCTTAGAATCAGAAATGCCTCTGTTCAAATGATAGAGTTCTATTCCTCTTTCTATGGCCAGAATTGTTGAAGCAGAACTGATAATACCTGTTCCACCTATAAATAATGCTTTCATTGGCTAAGTATTTTATTTATTGTTTTCTGTCAGAAAAATATCTCATAAACTGAGCCCTTTCATACCTTTCAAAAGATGGTATATCAGCATAACTTAGTTTACCCCGGAAATCTTCAATAGAATTAAAATCCCATTTTTTCATAAATGATTCTATTTCACTCAACATTAATTCAGGAACAGAATACCCGTTTAAATATAAAGTCGAACATATCTGTGTGACCTGAGCACCAGCAAGAAGCATTTTTACAACTGACTTTCCGTCGTGTATACCTGTTGAAGCTGCAATCTGAAGAGTTGGTAAAATTCCAGATAAAATGCCTACCCACCTTAAAACAGGTGCTGAATCATCTGGAGAACTCATTACACTTGCTGAACTAATTTCTAAAGTGTCAAGGTTAATATCGGGTTCCCAAAAACGATTAAAAACAGTAACCGAATCAGCTCCGTTAGCATCAAGCATATCAACCATCCTGACAATATTTGAAAAATAGCGGCTAATCTTAACAGCAACCGGTATAGAAATATTTTTCTTAACAGATTGAAGAATTTCTATATACTTATGCTCGTAATTATCTTTTACCTCTCTGTTCATTGAAGGAAACTCATATATATTAAGCTCTATTGCATCTGCTCCTGCATTTTGAATGTCACGGGCAAAAGATGTCCAATCAGAATTGCTGATACAATTAATGCTGGCAATAACTGGTATATCAACTTCAGATTTTGAATTTTTTATAAGATTCAGATAATTTTTTATTGAATTACTTTTAGTATATGTCAAAATATAATCTTGTGCTCCCGGGTATTCATTGTTTAATTCGTTTGATTTAAATATGTTGTTAACCTCAAGGTTTATTTGTTCTTCAAAAAGTGATTTCAAAATTACAGCTCCTACTCCTGCCTCCTCTAATTTCTTTACAAGGGACACAGAACTTGTCAATCCTGAACTGGCAGCAACGATTGGATTTTTGAGTTGCAGCCCCATATAATCAGTCTTTAAATTCATCATCACGCTTTATTTTAAGTTTAACACTAATGATAGATTCTACTTCCAAAAATAGTACTGCCAATTCTAACAACAGTACTCCCCTGCTCTATTGCAATTTGATAATCATCAGACATGCCCATTGAGATTTCTCTGAATTCAGGGTCATCAGAAAAAAAGCTTTCTTTAATCTTGTTGAAAATATCCTTCAAGTGGGCAAACTCTTTTCTTACTTGTTCATTATTATCAGTAAAAGTAGCCATACCCATAACTCCTTTTATCCTTACATTCTTCATTCCCGCAAAGTCAGATGATTGTAAAACACTTATAGCTTCATCAATGTTCAAACCAAACTTTGTTGATTCTTCAGCAATGTGGAATTGTAACAAGCAATGGATGGTCCTGTTGTTTTTAAATGCCTCTTTATTTATTTCAGATAAAAGCTTCAGTGAATCAACAGAATGAATCATTGAAATGAAAGGGGCAATATACTTAACCTTATTCGTTTGTAAATGACCGATCATGTGCCATTCAATATCTTTTGGAAGCTGATGGAATTTATCAGCTAATTCCTGAACTTTGTTTTCACCGAAAATCCTTTGTCCTGTATTATAGGCTTCCAGAATATCAGCCAGTGGTTTTGTTTTTGATACTGCAACAAGGTTAACTCCCTTGGGTAAAGAGTTTTTTATTTCAATTAAATTAGCTGCAATTGACATGTTTTGTTTTTTACAAATCTAATAAATTTCAAGAAAATGAAGAGGTGAAATCAACAGGTTTACAATGAAGAATTATGTAATGTACAATTCAGCTCCCGGCACTATAATAAGACAGACCTTACATTTTCCTATCTGAATCCTGCCAGAGCCGCACCTTAACCGAAAATCATGAAAAGAAAAAGGTTCCACAGTCGAATGTGGTACGAATGAGGTACGAATGAGGTACGGTTCGGGTATCGTGGAACAATGCTTGAAAAACGTTCATTAAAGACTCCATTTTTTTTCAAAATATGTAATTATTAAGAATTGTTTGATACATATACTTAAAAAAAATAGCAATGAAAACACAATCTAACTCTAAGAATTTAATTTTTATCTCAGGAGCTTTATTGCTTATGGTACTCACTTTGTCTGGCTGCGCATTAAATGCTGATGTCAAACAATGCGTTTCAGGAGAAACCTATGGTTTTTGGCAAGGATTATGGCACGGAATAATTGCTCCTATTGATTTTATCGTTTCTCTTTTCAACGATAAGTATACTGTTTTTGCTCCAAACAATAACGGACATTGGTATACATTCGGATTCATCCTTGGCAGTGGCAGTTATGGCTTCTTCGGAATAGGAAGAGCTGCCAAACAATCAAAGTGCAAGAATCCAAAAATGGATTGTAAAAGAGAAGAAGAAACAGAACCGGAAGTATAGTTTTTACATAATAGCTACAGGTTTAATTATTTAAGTGAAGTAAATTATATAATTGCTTCACTTATTTTTTTCTTCATCATCGGGCAGCATATCTTGCTGACTTATTTCTCTTGAAGCATTTCTTAGCCTGTAAAGAAATAAATTGTAAACGTTATTGTCACCTCTGTATATCGGAATTACTACCCTTTCATCTTCTGATTCAAATAGTAATTTCAATTCTTCAGGTATAGGTTTAAAGCTTGTAGATGAAGTTATATAAACCATATCCTGCCCTGCTTTTACAGGATTAAGCTTCTCATTACATTTCAGAAAATGATGCTGCTCGTTTTCGTAGCCATACACCCATAAATCATATTTATAAGGATAACTGAAATAATAAACAAAGTGATTTGCAGGATACCAAAATCGGGAAACGAAGACAGTCTTTCCACCATTAAAGCCCTGTTCTTTAACCCAGTTATCAATTTTATTGCCTGCATCATCCCAACCATACATGTCGAGAGTAAAATCATTTCTTCCAAGTTGTTCAATATCCGGATTTTCCTGCGATTTAATCAAACCGTTGTTAATATGGACTATGCCGGATATTACAATCACTATCAATAAAATATTTGCCACTGCTATCCAGCTTGTATATTTTTTTTGAACACTTAATCCTGAAGAAGATATATAAAATGAAGCCATTAAAATTAATCCATAATAAGCTGGGCCGCTCCAATGTGGAAGGGTCTGTGAAGTAAATGAAAGTAAAATGCTGATTATTATTAATGGAAAGCTCATCAGAAAAATCGCACTTAAGGTTTCATTTTGCCTCAACAATTTTTTCTTGAAAATGGTTATCAGGGTAATTACAATTAGAATGAAATTAATAGGATTGTTATAGCCGAACTGACCGGCTATTTCTCTGAAGAGCCATAGTGGATTAAGGCTTGATTCTCCGATTCTGCTGCTGTGAAATGAAAAACTGTTTAAACCATTTTCAATATTCCAGATTATGACAGGTGAGAAAATGATAAGAGATAAAAGCAATGAAATGTATAAAGAAGTTTTTTTAAAATATTCTCTTTTATAAAGCAGAAGAAACAGTAATAATCCGAACCATAGCAATGAAGCCTGATATTTGGAGATCATAGCTAAGCCTGTAAATATTCCAAACAGAATAAGGTCTTTGTTTTTGCTGTACTTTATAATCCTGACGGTAACAAATAATGAAAGTAACCAAAAGAAAGACAATGGTGTATCGGGCATTATAAATGTTCCGGCAATTATTGTACTGTAAAGTGAAGAAGATGCTAAAAGGGCAGAAATAAAACCTGTCTTTTCATTCAGGATCTCTTTGCCGATCTTATAAATAATTAAAATATTGAAAGTGCCGAATAACAGTGGTCCAAGTCGCATGAAAAACTCACTAGTATACTCTAAGCCAAATGTTGTAAGGAGGATAATTAAGCCAATCATTGGAGGATGATCGTAGTAACTTAAGCCAGGTACAAGACCATAAGTAAAATAATAAGCTTCATCATTCCCTAAATTGGTTGTTAATGCTGCTATTAAGCGAATGAGAAAGTTAAAGACAATAAGAATCCATAACTTATAATTCCGGAAAAAATTCTTAAGCAACATCATTTGTTTAAGTATGTTGCTTTATTTTCTCTAATAGTGTCATTTACAGCAGGAAAATAATAAAGCATATTTTTCGCCCATATATCAGAATAAAAACTCTCAGAGTCGGGCTGACTACCTGACAGATTCATATAATTTGTCCATAAAAGCTCACCTGTATTTAAATCCAGTAGCCCTATATAAGAATCAAAAACTGAAGTTTCGTAAATGTAGTAATAAAAATACCCGAATGTAATTAAAGCTGTCAGAAGCCCAATAGAAACTCCCTGAATTATTGTTTTAGATAAAGGCACAACTGTTCCATTTCCAATTATGAAAAGTATCTTATCCTGACCAGTATATTCAGAAATCAGCTTCAGACTATTTACCAAAAAAGGATCAGCAGAAAAAGGAGGTTCGATATTATTGGTCATTGTATAATAAAAAGCATTTAAAACCTCATAAACAGCAGTGGCATATAATGAATCTTCTTGGAATATTTCATCTGAATAAAAAGGTGCAATAGCTTTACTTACGGTTTCTCCCTTTGTCTTTGCAATGCGAACTGAGTCTTCAGGTAAAATAAATGCTCCAGTAAAAGGAAGAAATGTGTATTCAACTGTATATCCTTTTGATTCAAGTGTCTTTTTTGCTTCTTCAGTCATAAATTTTCCAGCATTAACAGATTCATCAACTATTATATAGTTTTTCTTAAACCATGGATCATAATCCAAACATAAATCAGAAATTATTCCAATTTTGGTATTATTAAGAATTTTGTTTTGATATTCATCTGTAGTTCTTACAAAAGATTTGCTTGGTTTACAGGAAGAAAATGAAAAAGAAATTATTATCAGACTTATTAAATAAAATATTGCTTTCATTTAGGTTATTTA
>JAGODU010000242.1 GCA_017998095.1 Prolixibacteraceae bacterium
AAATCAACTAAAAAAATTAAAATACCGTAAAGGGATAATAAACGGCTATGCCAGCAAGATACATTACTTTTCAGAATGGCTATCTGAAAATGAGAAAAACAATATCTTTGAAATCTGTTCAAAAAAGATAGGCGGAATCCCATATGATGTAACAGTTAATTTCATGAGCTCCCATCCACAATTCTATAAACAATTAAAGGATGATTCATTGCTAACTGGTGAAATAAGCCTTATAGAACAAAGAATTTCAACTTCTGATTCTTTGTTTTATATACCAAAAGACAAGGTCAAAGAAATAGAAAAATATTTAAAAGAAGGTATGATTATAGGTATTACTACTAATATCCCAGGACTAGACATCAGCCATTCGGGCATTACTGTTAAAGTTAATGACAGAATCCATTTATTGCATGCTTCTTCTGATGCAGGTAAAGTAGTTATTACTCCAATACCACTTTATGATTATTTAATGTCAAATAAAAAACAAACGGGCATTATCGTTGCAGATTTAAGATAAAAAAAATGCCATTCTATGAAAATAGAATAGCATTTTTTTATCTTGATGAATATCTTTATTTTAATGGTTCTACCAAAATTACAAGATATTTAGAAGCTTTCCAGAACTCTTCAGGATTGTCAATAACTATATTTTCAATAGTCTTATCTGAACCTGTAAAATGATATGACCCATCAGGGTGACTTGAAATAATTTCTGCCTTCTTAGCCATTAACAAGATTTCTTTGAAGTCTCTAATGTCAACTTTATTGAAATATTTCTGATTGAAATCTGATTTTATTTTATGTGTTTTTCCTATACCAATAAACCCACCTACCTTTTCAATTACGTTGTTTTCAACCAACTCTTCTTTTGATCCGAAACAATAATATGCAACACTCATTTCATCTTTCTGCTGTTTGATTGTTTCAGATTTCTTTACACTCTCTTCAGTGATTACTGTTATCTGCTCATTCAATTCAGTAATATCAATCTTCATCTTTTCAATTTGTGCAGTTAAATTTGAGATCTCTGCATCTTTTTCTTCAATTTGAACCATATAATTCTGAACCATTTTTTCTAATTCAGCAACTCTCAGATTAGAATGTTTAAGCTTATTTTGTAATGATGATATAATTTTCTTGTTTTCATTTATCATGTTGTTTAACAAGTTGATATCATTTATTATTTTATCCTTTTCATCCTGCTGAATTTCCGAACCTGATGCTGACAAACTAACATTCAACATTTTCTGAACTCTTTTTATTGAATCAAGGTTACTTTGTATTTGGTTAAGATCTCCAACATAATCAAGTATCTGCTGATTACGTTGCTCTACAACCTGCTCTACACTATCCTTTGAAATATTTAATTGAGATATTTCTCTTTTATATTTCTGACATGATGCAAATAGAATAACAGCTAACAAAATAAATGCTGCCTTCATCAAAACGTTTACTGATTTTTTCATTTTTTTATTTGTTAATAAGACTTATTTCCGTTGATTTTTTAATAATTTTTAACCTCTTTTGATTATTTTTTAAAAAAATATCTTTTTCTTAAAATATATAAACGACTGAATTATAATTTCTAGCATAAATAAAGCGCAAATTTATACTGAAAAATATTTAAAAAGGACATAAAAGTTAAATTTTTAATGACTCAACAAAGAAATATTATTTATTTTTGTGGCCTCGGTCTGTAGCTCAGTTGGTAGAGCAGCTGACTCTTAATCAGCGGGTCAAGGGTTCGAGTCCCTTCAGACCGACAAAAAAACACTTACAAAACTGTAAGTGTTTTTTCTTTTTTACCGTTTATAATTACTTAACAAATTCCAATTTCATTCTATTTTCCTTCATTTTTTAAATCTTCAAGTAACGCACCCAGCTTATTTACATATTCAGTAAATTCTGTTGAATATCTTACTGAATCTTTTCGTTCAACAGGCAAATCTATCTCAAAATGATGTCTCACGGATGCAGGTCCTGAATCTAAAATATAAATATCTGACGACAGGAATACTGCTTCACTTTCTGAATGTGTTACAAATATCACTGTCGGATCCAACTTTGTATTTTCAAAAATGGAACGAAGGAAAAGTTGTATTTGCTTTCTTGTAACTGTATCCAATGCTCCAAACGGCTCATCCATTAATAATATCTGCGGATTAACAACCAGATTTCTTGCAATGGCAACCCTTTGCAACTGTCCACCAGATAAAATCGGATATTTAGCCCACTTCTTTTCATGCCCCCCTAATCCTACAATCTTTATCATCTCCATAGCCCTGTCGTTGGCCTCTTCCTTATTTACTCCTTTTAAAATAAGTGGAAGTGCTACATTCTGCAAAACTGTTTTCCATTCAAAAGATGTGTATTGCTGAAATACCATTGGTATCCTGTCCTCTTCTGTCCTTTTCTTCCCGTAAATATATACATCTCCTGAAGTAGGATTCTGTAATCCTGATATATACCTCAATATGGTTGATTTTCCACATCCCGATTTACCCATTATGGTGATAAATTGCCCCTGCCCTTTTTTATCCTTTATACTAAGGTTGAAATCTTTAAAAACTACATTCGGGGGTGTATGGTCAGAGTATATCTGATTGATATTTACAAGATTAATTATATCAGTTCCGCTATTATCTTCAACCGGCCTATTTTCAGTAACATTAATTACTTCACTCCCCTTTATTTCTTCGTTTTCCTGAGAGTTTTCTTCTTCACCGACATTATCCTTTTGAAATATATTTTTCTTCATAAATTAGGCATATTTAAATTTAAACAACTTCTTATCCAGTTGTTTCAACAGCTTATCCTGAATAAATCCAATAAAAATGATAAGTATTAAAACTGCATAAAGCTGATCAACGTGCGAACCTCTTGATGTAGCCATGTAAATCATGGAACCTAATCCACCCTGAGCATTTACCATTTCAGCAATTACTATATATGTCCAGCTTACTGCAACGAGATTTATCACATCCATTGAAAACCGGCTTAATACAGAAGGAATATAAAAGTGTTTCAATGTCATCCATGGACTTGCATTCAATGTCCACATTGTTTGCTTCAAGGCTTTTAAATGATCATCGGTTTCAATATCTGTAATCCGTTGAGTAATGGCAGGTAGCAGATAAACAAAAATACCAAATGCAAGAAACTCTACTTTCACTCCCAGACCAAGACCAAATAAAGCCATGAAAATACCCGTAGTTGCAGGTAGTGGAGTAAAACGTACAGCTTCGATCTGTTTGCTAACCAAATGCCTGAAAAAAGGTATTAATCCAATTAAAAAACCAAGAGGTATTGCTATTGCCATTGCCTGCAAGTAACCACCAAGATTAATGAAGATTGAATAACCGGTATTGTAAAGTAAATTCCTTTCAACAAATAGAGTCTTATAGCATAAAAGTACATCTATTGGAGATGGTAGTATTGTTGGTTTTACTAGTCCTAAGGTTGGTACCAGCCACCAGATAAAAACAAGCAAAACCCAACCTGCTACGCTTATTATAGTTGCTGTTTTTTTATCTACTTCTCCGGCAAACCTGAATAAATTCTTAAATGATTCCATATTCATTTGTTGTGATTGAATAATAAAGGGGAATTAATACCCCTTTATTATTCAATATTTTATAATTAATTGCCTAAAAGCTGAAATTCAGTACGCCTGTTTTCCGCCCTGCCCTGCTCAGTATTGTTATCCGCAACAGGTTTATCATGACCGTTACCTACTATTATGAATCGATTTGGATCAAAGTTATAGGTCTTCACAAGATAATCAGCAACCGATTTTGCCCTTTTGTATGAAAGCTCTCTATTCATGGCAGCACTTCCAACAATGTCAGTGTTACCTTCAATCCTTACTTTCATTCCTGCAAATTCTACAGATAACTGTCCGAGTTGATTTTCTATCTTTTCTTTCATTTCAGCTGTCAATGCCCATGATCCTGTTTCAAAATTGATTATTATAGGTTTAATTGCTACAGCCGGAGCATTGATATCTTTAGATGTCGGTGCTTCAAATTTTATCTGGCCTTCTGCTGAATGTTCTTCTCCTGTCAAATCATCTATTGCTTGAATTATCTCAGGATACGATGCTTCTGCCCAAGGTACAATGTTGGTCAAGCTGTTTCCATAACCATTTTTATATACCCTTGCCATCTTTGTGTATAACTGTTGTCCAGTTATTCCTGTATAATCAGTGCTCAATCCGAAGAAATTTATGTTGTCACCATAAGTGGCAAAGTGAATTTTTTTCATGCCGTCAAGGATAATGCTTACATCATCAGGAACTTCAAAAGCAACCTTATATGTCTGTGCGGCTTTAGCCATTTTTGCAGGATCATTCATTTCTGAATTTGCAACAAGCCACGCGCGAGATAACTTGATAAATAAATCTTTCTTCTTTTCAAGTACATCTTTTCTTGCAATGAACCCGTCCATTATTATATTGGGCAACAAATTTGTGCTTGTAAGCACTCTGGCATCCCTTGATTTTAAACATTCTTCATCATCGGGCGACCAAACTACAGTTGCATCAGCATTTCCTGTTGTAAAGGCTGTTTTTGCTGCAAACGGATCACCCATAGGTAAAATTTTAACATCTTTTTCCGTTAACCCACCTGCTTCCAAAGTAGCATGCAAGAGAGTGTTACTTGGCCATCCCAATGCACATGCTATTTTCTTTCCTTTTAGGTCGGCAACTGTTTTTATTGAATTATCAACAATGAAAACGTCAGCACCTCTTGAATCATCAATCTTTAAAAACTGTACTACTGACATTTTTGCTAAATCACTGCTTCTATCCATACTTATAGGTGAGATGTCGGTAGTAGTAAATATGAAGTCAAGATCTCCGTTTTTCAATGCATCGTTTAATTTCTGCATATCATCCATTCTGACAGCTTCGAAAGTAATTCCAAATTCCTTATACATTCTGGAATTTTTATTTGGAGCAGCCCCTCCATTAAGGTCTATCCCTGGTGCAAAACCAACAAAATTGTTAAATCCTGCTCTCAAGTCTGCTTTATTTCCCTTAGATGCTTTGTTTAGATAAGGATATCCGTAATATACTCCGGCGCCTATCGCACCAAGTATAAGTATTAACACTACAAGTTGAAACCCGAAGGTCCAGCTTTTGGGAAATCCCGGAATGGATTTACCCGGTTTGTTTTGATATTCTGTTGTCATTTTTATTTAGGTTAAATTAATTTCTAACTTAAAAAATATCTCCAAGGGGTCCCGCCGAATTCTTTTCTTCACGGGTTAACTTATGATTCGGATTTGAAATCTTTGAAGGATTAGGTATTTCTATTTGTCCTGAGTCAAGCTTATTGCCAATTGCAAGTAATTTTTCATAAGCTT
>JAGODU010000243.1 GCA_017998095.1 Prolixibacteraceae bacterium
AATATCATCAACAGTTTCATTAATAACCCATTCAGCCGAAAGCGCACCCGTTCTTGCAAGTTGACCAAAAAGCGTATTAATAAATCCATCAATGCCTGCCCCTTCTGAAAATATCTTTGCTGCTGCATTTTTTAACTCTTCACTAAATGCATCTGCAACAGACTCATCTGCATAAATTTCTACTGTATGCCCTGTATTACCTAACAGCGAAATATTTCTAACTGCCATGCTTAGATCAGGATTTATTATTGATAACCGCGTAATTGCATCTATCAGTTCAAAAGGGAAAAAGCCCTTTGCTTGACTGCTGCCAAACATAGCAGTATTTATCATCCCGTCCCAGTCATCTTCAGACGCAATGCTGCTGCGTCCCGGTTCAAGATCTCTTATTGCATCATCTGTTGTTTTGTTTTTTCTATTTGATTTAGCAAAAAAA
The DNA here is from genome assembly GCA_017998095.1 of Prolixibacteraceae bacterium. The sequence goes on from JAGODU010000243.1 coordinate 437, forward strand.
CTGAAAATTGACATAACTAGCTCCATTTAAGATTTTATTATAATTACTTGAAAGAGGTTTATATAGGCAGGTCTCTTGATACCCACATTGTTGTCCGGATTACTTCCATAGCAATCGCATAAGCCATTACTAAGTCATCAGAATATCCCTTCAGCGCGCCGGTTGAAGTCCCGTCCTGAACATAGGTATAAAGTTCTGATATCGTTCTCTTCCCCACTATTCCGCTATATCCCTTTAATATCGCTTCTGCAAGATTCTGTATTATTAATGGTTTTGTTCGTGGTGTTGTTTCCCACCCAAACTCATTTGTAGATATACCGGGGATAAAATAGGGATCTTTTGGGGGTTTTGGTTGGCAATATATAAGGCTATTAGGATATTTCTGACTAAGATGAACTAGCACAGCACGCCCCATATTATTTTTTTCAACTCCAATTATGGCATTATTATACAGGTTCCCCATTTCCGCTAATATTGCTGCATAAGTGTGAATAGGTCTTTTGCTCCGATATTCCGCAATCTGCTGCCCGCTATCACGCTCCACCACAACAGCTGCTTGCCAGCTTTCCGCCTCTCCTGTTGCTGTGTCTGCCCCGATAACATAATCACTATTTTTTTCAGGTTCCCTGAATATTCGTAATTCATCATTATATTTCGTTCGTATTGGTTGCATAGCCATTTCATCAAGCGCCCGTATCTCCGGGATTTCAAATACAGGATTCCCGGAATGTAAAAAGCTACAAAGTATTTCCTGAGCAACACGCAATCTGCCAATATCCCTGATTTGTTCTTCAAGCCATTTTTCATCTCGCCCGGGAAAATCGGTATAATTTAAAAGAAGTGGATTCCAACTATTTTCTCCATTTACCGCTTTAGTCCACACATTGTGAAACTCATTGCCAATTCCATAAGCTGTGGATAGCATTATTGCCATACCGCCAAGTAATAAAGTGCTAAGCGCCGAAGCTAGTATCTCATCCATCCAGCGAACTATAGCGGCTTCATCTATAATCAGAAGGGCCAAACCCTCTGAACGTCCTGCGTCTTTGCTTGTTGGGATACTTTCAATCCTGCTGCCCGTTCCAAATACCATTGCAGTAGTTGTTCCAATTTCGCCTTTGATTTCTTTGCCGTTTGTTACTCCGGATTTTAGAAACATCGGAAGATGCTTATATATGGTTCTTGATTTATCTAAAAGCTTTTTAGCAACATTATCTTTTATACTAATCTCCATAATATTTTTATACGTGAAAAAATTTGCCAGCCAAACACTAAAACCCGATACAAGCCATGATAATCCCATACGCCTAGGCTTGAGAACTATATTCAACCTGTTATGCTGAAACTCTCTTAATAAACATTTCTGAAAATCAAATAACCTGAAACGCTGCAGACCCCGAACATCATCTATCATCCAAGTATGTTGATCTATAAAATATGCCGGGGATACTGCACACCGTAACCATTCTGTATATTGTGCAGCATCTTCTATCTTGTTATCGTTTTCTGGTTTGGAGATAATATTACTGCCGGTTATTTGCTTTATATCAAGCATATTATATCCCCACAAGAACATCTATTATATTTGCTTGATTCTCCCCTTCCGGCGGTTCTTCGGTTTCATCACGCTTAGTATCTTCAAGCAGCGATTCTCCTGCAGGTGGTTGAGCAGCACGTTCCTTGAAGTCAATAGGCTCTTTTGGAGGCTCATATACCGTAGGTTTTTCGTTTTGATTAGGATTTTCTATCGTTCGAATTGGTAAAACTGCTTTAAAAACCGGATCTGTTTTCATTATCTCTGCAAGCGTCGCTGCCATATTAAGCTGAATATTATTCTGGACTAAGGGTTGCTCTGTATTAATAATTGAGTTGATTTCAGGATTAAAAGGAGAAAGTTGTTCAAATATTGCTCTTAGTTCAGAAGATATTAATCTAATTTCTTTTGTTGATTGAGCCTCTTTTAGGTTGTTAGTAAGCTTAGCAACAACATTATGTAAGCCAAGAGCCGCTACTGAATTTGCTTTCTGGAGTAAATTACATATTTGATAACCATTATTATTTTCTTGAGTTAAATGTTTTTCAGGTTGAGTCTCTCGCTCAATAATACGTCCATAAGATTCATTGCCGGTATTAGAAAACCATTGCTTAATTATGATTAAATCTTTGCTATTAATTGTATTTAATTTTACATTATTTATTATCAAATCAGCAATATTTTGTGGTTTAACAATATCATTTACAGTATGAGTAGAGCACTTATATTTTGTAGCAATACTACGCTGGCTTAAATTATTTAATATATAATCATAAATAATATCAAGCCGCATTTGATTGGATAAAATGCGTTTATTATGAGCCTTTGTTTTTTCAGGCTTTTTATTCCTATTTGTTTTCCTGGACATATCATAGCTAATTACTTTGCGGGTTATTTATAAACCTTGCTGATAGGTATGATATGAAATTCTCAAAAAATTTATTAGTATTAATATTGTCTGTGCATGAGGCAACTTCAACCCAAACATTTTTCTTTTCAGGGAAAGAATGTATCGCAGTATGACTTTCTCCAAGAATAACAAATGCGGAAATCCCAAAAGGGTGGAACTCATGTTTTCCAGTTGCAAATATGGTTGCTCCAGACTTTTGGGTTGCCGATATAAGCGCATTATATAATGTGGTGTTGTCCGCTGTAGTTTCTATAGTTGCATGAACTATTTTCAAGTACAATCTCCTCTATTAAGGTTTACGAAAAACTATTGCATATTCATGAATTTTAGGGGCAATTTTTTTTTGATTAAATGATACCGCAAAGGCTTTTGGCAAACCTCCAACTAGACCTTCTATAATCCACATATCATATATTAACCATCCGGCTTTTTGGAAAATCTGAATAATATCAGAGTGGTAAGGATAGTATCTATTATCTTTACGAAAATCATTAACATTTACAACATGAAATGCACCAGTTTTAAATTTAGGAAGCCAGTTTTTAGCAACTTCGTACATCCCTTTTAGAAAATCTTGATAAGTTTTCCCATACCCCAATTGATCAGGTTCTTTCCCATAGAATTCAATATCCCAGTATGGAGGTGAATGAAAAGAAAAATCTCCTATATTATCAGGAATGTCTTTAGGATATTTACTGTCTCCATTAATTATTTGAATAGTTGTTTTCCCATCATCAATTTTTGCACGTATAGAGTCTATATATTTAAAAAAATATTCTGAAAGATCATATCCATAATAATGCAACCCAAGTAATTTCGCAACCTGCATTTGAACACCCTGTCCCATAAAAGGATCTAGATAAACATCACCAGGTTTAGCATAATAATTGACAAAGAATTCTACTAATTCTGCCGGCATTATAGATAAGCCACTTTTGCCACGTCCACAGCCTGTATTACGTGGGAATTTTTTATAGTCTTTATACCCTGCCTCTTTTAGTAATTGCTGAGATTGTTTCCCATTTGCCGATGTTCTGTGTTTCGGGGTTTCATGTGCAAAATTGAAAATTGAATTTGATAATTTACCGCGTCCTATTTTGTTTAATATGGACATTGGAATAAAACCATATTTATTTATCATAGCGGATCGTTCTGCTACGCTCTGCTTTAATCGTTGTCTTAAATCATTAGACATTTAACCACTCCCTAAGAACATCATCAAGTGCCGGATTTCCTCCGGATTGAAACTTTTCATAAGTTTGTTTAAATGATTCATAAACAGGTTTTGATACTAAGCCAGAATGATCCCCAAATTGAAATTTGACAAAATTTTCAAACCCCGTATTTGATGATCCTTGAGTTTTGTCTTTATTTTCTTCATTCCCAGATTGCCCATGTTCAGGTTCTATCTCAATTTCAACTTCTTCTAATACCAGGTTTCTATATAAATCTTCACTTTGAGCATAAATTTCTTCTAATAAGATATTAACCTCTGGTATAAATTCACCTTGAATAGCAGAATTATTGGCGGAAATATTTGCGGCTTTCTCCGTTATATCATCCCAGTCTACAAAACGGATTTGATATAATGTGCCATTATGTTTTATATTCCCAAGCGCTACAGTCCCCCTCTCATCTTTTTCTCTGGATGTAATAATTATCTCAGACCCGCTTGGAATAGTTTTCATTCTTTGATGCCCACATACAAGCCTTTTTGTTTTTGTATTATACACAAAACAAGATAAATCTCCAAATGTTTCAAGCGAGCATTCTAGTCCATGTAAACTCTTATCAGATATTTTTCTTGGATTATATTCAGCAGGATTAATTTCTCCTACCTTTTCTGGTAGAAAATTCTTTGTTTTTTTCATATTTTCACTCCATTTTAAGTGTTGCAATGTTGTTGCAATGTTGTTGTTTGCTTTCGCTTTTTCTTCGCCTGTTTTATATATATAATTACTCTTTGCCTAATTATGAATTGACAAGGTTTATATATATTATTTATTTTTCTCTGATTATTTTAAAAATATTTACAAATTTAATATTTGTTGTAATATGTTGCAGTATAAAATTAAATTAACAATAAAACGCGTTATAATTTTTAAAATACCCTATCATTTTTATTTTCAGAGGAGGAAATAATTATGTTATGTGATGTGTATGAATCTAAGAAAATCGGAGGATATATATTAATACCCGCCGATAAAAAAAGGGAAGATCTTTCAGAAATTGTAAAGAAAGCAATTGGGAAAGAGCCTATTCAGAAAATTGATGTTGTTGCTGGAGAACCGCGTATTGGTTTGAATTGTAAAGATTGTTTAAACGCCATTAAAAAAGATGGTTATTGCGCGGTTAAGGTTACAGTTAAAATAATTGAAAAACTTTCTTAATCGGCTGCTTTCAGTTTATCAATCCCCGCTGTTTCAATTCCCCCGGTTTCATCATTTTTGATAATATAAAGAACTATTCCAGCGTCAGGTT
>JAGODU010000244.1 GCA_017998095.1 Prolixibacteraceae bacterium
GATCTGTATCCAACTCCAGAAGAGAAGGCAGCTGCTGTGTTGGAAAGTATCATTAGCAACCATCCGTTTCTTGATGGCAATAAACGATTAGGTTTCGTATTAATGAAATTAATCTTACTTGAAGCTAATTTGTCATTAAGCGCTGTGCATGATGAAGTTTATACATTTATCATTAAAGTAGCGACAGGCGAACAGGATATTAGCAGCATTACGAATTGGATTAAGTTTCATGTAGACCAAAACGAGCCATAACATTGGCCTTCCATCAGCAGGGTCAAGAGTATTGAAAATGAAAACGTAAATTTGAAAGAAAAGTACCTTGGCACAGATAGGTAGATATGAATCCTGCCGACGGAAGGCCCCGGTCGTTCTCAGCAATTCAGATATTAAACATGAGACTAAGCAGATTAATACTATTTTTTATACTTTTTATAGTTTGTGCAAATTCTTTAATTGCACAATCAAATAATTCAGTTTATCCAATAGATACAAAATGGTTAAGAATTATTGACACCTCGCTTATAAAGGAAATTGGTAACTACAAAGATTTAGAATACCTTGAAATAGCTTATTTAGGTCTGGAGAAAATACCAGATGAAGTATTTGAATTGGAGAACTTGGAAAGGCTTATTATAAATAACAATAGAATTGTAGAAATCCCAAAAGACATCTGTAGGCTTAATAAGTTAAAGGAACTTGATATTTCAGACAATAGTATTGTCAAAATTGCACCGGAATTTTCATGTTTACAAAATCTTTACAGACTAGTAATAAGAGGTAATAATCTTCCCAGCTTTCCATCTGTGTTACTTAAAATGGATAACTTGACAGAATTAGATATTACTAGTTCATTCATTGGTGTACTACCCGAAGAGTTGTTTTTAAATAAAAAATTCAGATACCTTGCATTAGGTAGTTTGCGCTTAACAGAGTTTCCCTCTCCTTTGTTTGAGCAAAGTGAATTGGAAGTGCTTGCTTTACATTATAATGGAATTACTGAAATTCCTTCGGATATTAAAAAACTAACCAAACTGAGAGATCTACATTTGTATCAGAATGGAATAGAAGAGCTACCTGAGGAAATAGGATGTTTAAAAAATTTAGAATACTTTAACATAGATGATAATAAGCTTACCACTATTTCTGAAAGTATTACTAAGTGCCATAGATTAAAAGAATTTGGTGTTTATAATAATAACAAATTACCTATTGAAAATATCCTAGAAATATATTCTAAATTGGACTCAATAAAAGTTATATATTTAAATAGGAAGGATTTGAGTTCGATTGATATAGATCTTATTGGATTTAAGAATTTGAAATCAATAGAATTAAGTGGATGCAACCTGACTGCAATTCCTAGATGGATATTTCAAATGGCTAATCTTGAAAGATTAATTGTTTCTAATAATTCTATAAAAGTAATACCGAAAGAAATATCCAGATTAAAAGCTCTCGAGACATTTTATTTCGACAATAATCCAATTGAACATGTCCCAATTGAATTATATGCTTTGGATAATTTGAAATATGTTTATATGGAAGAAACCTTGTTAACAAAGGAACAAAAAACTGAAATATATGCAAAAATAGGTCAATAACTGCTGAGAACATCGGATGCTCATAAGCAGGGCTTTACATATTGAAAATGAAAAAGTAAATTTGGACAAAGATGTCACGGAAATAGCCCCAACTCAGTCGGCCTGCCTACGAGCATCCTGAATCGTTATCGACAATAAAATGAAAATACTTAAGAGACTTCTTATAACCGTCTGTGTTCTTAAACTAGTTTCATTAACTCTTTTGTTGACCTTCAATCCACATACCAAAGAGATCAATCATTTCCTTAAGAACGAACTATCTCGGAAGTATAATGAGCATTCATCTGAAGCTGGACTTATCGCAGTACTTTCTGGTGAATACAAAGAAATTTCGCTTGATTCAATCAAGTGCATGTTAGCAAATCGGAGCGAACCACACTGGCCCAAACTGGACCGGACATGGTTTCAAGATTATGCGAGATATCTTAACACCATAGATACTTCTTGGGAAAAATCTTCTGATATCGACTTGAAATGTTACCCAAAAATTTTACAGAATACCGTTGCTGAAGGAAATGCTAAACGTGAAGTTTTAGCACATTTCAGAAACTTTAATCACGATCGTGATGATTTTAACCATATAGAACTAATGGGCTTAATAACTGGAATAAATGTATATTCTGATAGCATGCAGATTATGCTAGTACCTTTTGAATTTGAAAAACAATTGCAATTTGATTATTGTAAATGTGATTCTGAAACAATTTCTGAAAAAAATAATCCGTTTTATTATACAGGTTCCTTATTCAACTGGGCTTGTACTTTTCATCACCCAATAACAAAGGAAATCCAAGTCTATGACCTTAAAACAGTTGAATAACCTTTTAATTGTGTTTGTTTTCATAGTAACAAGCAGCATTGCTTGGGATGTCTTTAATTTGGTGGAAAGCCGCTCAGCAAAGAAGTATCTTAAAAATTATACTTCGTTTGAACTTGTAGATGTTGAGTCGGAAAAACAAGAATTGATACACCAAATCCATACTAGTATATCCTTTAAAAATATGAATAGACGCCAAAAATTGGACTTCTTGACAGGATTTGAAAATGATTCAATTGACATGCTCGAAGACAAGATTCTGCTAATGCACCCAACAATAAACACATTAGACAGTTTACAATACGGCGAAGAGGATATTCTTACGTATCGACAACTTATGAATAAAGCTAAGAATCAAGAACTGAGGATGTTTTATAGGGAGCTGTTATCAGTATTCATGCTTGAAACTTTAGCTTCGGATGTTTATGACGATTCTGATTGTGGCTTTTATAACTTAGGATGGGAAATAATGCGACCGATCTCAAGTGATTCCACATATATAGGCTCTGTTTTCTACGCTGATGGCCGTTCAAAATATGCATATCAGATTAACGGCATGTATTTCGAAGGCTCACGAATTCCATCGATTAACGGGATCTATTTAGAAAATTCACAGAACTTTAATATTTACACCGTTCCTAAATCAGATACTCTTAAAATATATACTATATTGATGCGTAACGCCTTTACGAAAATTGATACAGCTATAAACTATCAACGGATCCGATTTGATGGTAAGAAATGGAGAAATATTTAAGTCTAAACAATCCTGCAGTACTGTCGATAACATAGTCTACTCGTCAGCAGGGCTTCCAACATAGATAATGAAATCCTTATATTTGAAAATCAGCGCAAAGAGACAGATCGCCGACAGTCATCCTGCCGACGCTTAGACCTGGACGTTATCATCGATTAAACCAGGGTCCAAAGTTTTAAATATCGGAACCTACCTTTGGGGTATATTGGAGTCTTGATGTTTACCAATTTTAGTAATAAACAATTCCCAAATGCAAAAGCTAACTCTAATCCTCTTCCTCCTCTGCTTCACTTCATTCCTTTCCTACGCCCAGTTTATTACCAAATTCGATTCCGAAGTCAGGATTGTCAAGAAGCCAAGGAAGGATGCCGTTTATAAAGACCATGATGTGGAGGTCATTCATAAAAAGGATGACTATCTGATTTATATTTATAGAATGGAAAATGACACTATTAAGCCATTTCGTGTCAGTATGGGGGCTCAGCAATATTTCGATATAGCTTTGTATAACTGGGATGAGTTCAATGGTATAATACTTAAGTTGAGGGAAGAAAATACTGAAGAGGATTCCGGGTTGATCGTCATCAAAGGGAATATCAAAAAGGAATAAACATCCTGCTTCGTTGTATTAACATGACTCCTGGTTTTTAAAGTTGAATAACTCTCCAACTTTAGCTCGAAATGAGACAATAGAAGAAAGCTTAAATCGTTAGAAATGAATTACTTGTTCCGATGCCTATGCAAGATGATTTCAGTATTTCATCTTAGTAAATTTATCACTGTCAACTACAGGGTTATGAATAAATTCTCCTCCTTCTATATGGTATTCATCCTCCTTTTTATCGCTCCAACTATCATTGCCCAACATAAGGATTGCAATACAGCACTTGAGCTTTGTGACAATTCTCCCTTACATATAGTCCCGGATGGTGGGAGTGGATCATCCGATCAAGGTATTGTGTCTACCTGCGTTTCCGAGGAATTTAACCCAGTGTGGGTTAAATGGACTGTCATGGAAGACGGCATACTTACGTTTGTGCTTACCCCAGAAATCGAGGAACAGGATTTAGACTTTATCGTTTTTCAGTCGGGAAGTGATTATGATTGTGCTACCAAAACCCAAATCAGATGCATGGCAGCGGGTGCTAATACCGGTCAGCCTCCGCATGAGTGGATAAATTGTATCGGGTCTACAGGATTAGCTATAGGGAATACAGATGTAGAAGAACAACCAGGATGTAATTTCGGTAATAACAATTTTCTTGCTCCTATTCAGGCATTAGCAGGCGATCATTATATAATGCTGATAAATGATTTTTCTATCAGTGGAAATGGCTACTACTTGAGTTTTACAGGTACAGCTGTATTGGGCTGTACTACTGGTTCTTCTTATCCTGAATTGGTAAAACCTCAGGTAACCTTTGCAGTTTATCCGACGGTGTCCACCGGAACTATTTTCATACGTATTGCTGATGCCGGACTACCGGATAATAACCTGAATGTTTTTAACACAGAAGGTCAAATTGTTTATTCAAGCGAGAAGCTAAATGAAACGCCATTTCAAGTCGATTTACATCATTTGCCACCAGGTATCTATTTTGCCGTTCTAAGAACAAGCAATTCAATCCAAACACAAAAGTTTCTATTAACAAAGTAATTGGAATGAAAAGTTTGCTTCTATTTATACTATTGGGTTTTGTAACGATGGTTGATAGTCAAGGCCTCTCAACCTATCATGTGTATACCATTGAGCAATTTGCAAGAATGCAATTCCAGGATTCAGTAACCTTCTATAAAACAGCGTATACAACTTTAAAATATCCTGCATCAGCCCGTGAGAATAATGTAGAAGGCATTGTTGAGGTTTTTATGATTAATCATTCTGACTCTTTGTTTGAAACGTTTATTACTAACCAGGAATACAGTATATTTCTACCAACGATCCAGGAAACGATGATGAAAACCAGAAAAGAATGGCTTCATCCTGAATTGCCATTTATGTTGAGGTTCTGTGTAGAATATACCCTGATTTCTCCCGGAGAAGCCAGCTCAGACTCCATTCCAGGATGCAAAATCAGTATAGTAGCATACGGCCTTGATGAATTGAGAGATTCGAATTTTATTTATAATATTGATGAAGTTTCCTATAAGCCTCAGATTTATGGATATCCTTATT
>JAGODU010000245.1 GCA_017998095.1 Prolixibacteraceae bacterium
GTCTATTGAGCTGACAGATCTCACAATTTCTGTAAAATTTAAACCCATCAGCGGAAAAATAGACCAGGCTGCAGGACTTGTATGGAGATACAAGGATAATAACAACTATTATGTTGTCAGGGGAAATGCACTCGAAGATAATGTCGTTCTTTACAAGTGTGAGAACGGTAAGCGGATTTCCCTTGATCCGGTCGGAACAAATCCGGGGACCTATGGCAAAAGTGCTCCAACCAATAAAACAGGGTGGAATGATCTGAAAGTCATTGTTAAAGGAAATAAGTTTGATGTCTGGTTCAATGGCAACCTCCTTTATTCTGTGGTTGATGATACTTTCAAAGATAAAGGGAAGATGGGTTTGTGGACAAAGGCTGATTCATACATTCTGTTTGACGATTTTGTGATTACAAATTGAGAATATTTTTGTAATTATGAAAAATCTCTCTGCAGTATTAATCCTTACCAGTATTTTGCTACTTCTTCCCGGGTTATTTGTATCAGGACAAAAGGCGATATCCATAACACCTGTTAAAAACTTGCCACTTATAGATGGAAACTCAGAAGATGTTATTCAATTAATGAGCTCATATAATTTTTTCCAACTTGAGCCGAATTATGGGTCTGCCTCCCCTAATGAAACCAAGATTGTAGTCCTGCAATCAACAGATACTCTTTATATCGCCATTGCATGTTTTCAAAATTCAGAGGTGACGGCAAAGATACAGATGAGAGATAAATTCGGACAATCTGATGATGGAATATTCGTCATTTTAGATACTTACAATGACAATCGCAACTCCTATGGATTTGGTTTGAATCCTCTCGGAACCCAGGCTGATTTTAGAATAATGGATGACGGAAGAACGCTCGCCTATAACTGGGATACCGAATGGTCATCATCTGCAGCAAAATACGAATGGGGCTGGTTTGCCGAGATGGCAATACCTTTCACAAGCATCAAATTCAAGAAAAATATTAATAACTGGCAGATAAATTTCAGACGGATCAATCGTGAGGATTCTGAAATATCTTATTGGAATTCAGTTGTGCAGGATGAATTCAAAGTATCCCAGTCAGGAAGCCTGATGAATATTAATCCACCTGCTACAAAAAACAATCTTTTAATAGTCCCTTATGGTATGGGGAAAGCGACCCGGACAAATACAGGAGAGGATAAATCATTTATCGAAGGACAGTTTGGTGGTGATATTAACTGGCAACCCAGTTCAAATCTTACTGCGAATATTACCGTAAATCCTGACTTTGCAACTGTAGAGGCTGATGAAGATGTTATTGATCTTTCAAAATATGAGATCAGGTATCCTGAGAAAAGAATATTCTTTCAGGAGGGGAACGAGATGTATAATACAAGGCTACAGTCGTTTTATTCAAGGCGTATAGGAGACATTTCCGGAGGTGTAAAGCTTACCGGCAAGGCAGGAAAAACAAATATAAATCTCATAAATGTATTTGATAAAAATGCATTTGACTCCACGGGAAATAAACCTATGTACACTGCAATTCGTGTAAAAAGGGATGTATTGAAATCATCAAGCATAGGTTTTACGGGTACAAATAAACTGCTTGATGAAAGGATGACGACTACATTAAGTACAGATTATGTGCTTAACCTTGGCCCCTTATGGAAACTGACAGGCCAGTATGTAGCAGCAATTGATGACTGGAATAAACTGAGAAATGCAGGTTATGCACGATTCGCCGCTGAGAATAATTTCTTTCACTGGCATATCAGATATTCTTATACACAGGGTGATGGATTGAAGGATATTTTTAATGAAACCGGCTATATAAATGACGATGACAGAAATGAATTTGATTCGGACCTCTCATATAAATGGTGGATTAAAAATTCTCCAATTAAGTATATCTCGCTCGGAACTGCAATTAACGCATATTGGAACGATGATTTTACTAAGTTCATGAGTTGGAACCTGAATGAAACTGCTGATATTTTCCTGAAAAACAAGCTAAACTTTTCTTTCAGATATAATAATGAATACAGGTTCCTGAAAACTGACAGTGCTGATTATTATAACTATTATTATTCGGGAACTATCGGGTACAATACTGAGGCATATAACAGTGCACGGATAATTTTCCGGACAGGTCGCAGTTTCGGTTCAGATTATTATTCAGTTGAAGCAGGATTGCAGTTCAAGGCATTTGACAGACTTGCTCTCGAGCTTAAACCAAGGTTTATAAAATTCAGTCCTGAAACAAGTTCATTCAAAACAACATTCATAAACAGCTTTTCTGCAACATACAATTTTACAAATGATCTGTGGGTTAAACTGATTTGTCAGAACAATACTTCAATTGAGAAGATATATGTTTATGGCCTTTTAGGATGGAGATTCAAACCTCCGTTCGGTTCTCTTTATTTTATTGTCAATCACACTGAATATCTGGATACGTCTGGTCTGTTTCAGAATAAATATATCGGCTACCTGAAGCTTACCTGGCCGATATCTCTTCGATAATCTATGAGAACAAGAATTATATTAATCGGATTGTTTTCAAGCTTGCTTTTTGGTATTGCCATACCATTCAGTGGTCTCATTTCCGCCGTTTTCATAATCTTAGCATGCAATTTTTGGGGATTGGACAATCATCTGTCAGCCTTAATTGATGGAGTCTCGGTCCGGACAATAACATTCATCAAGGGAATAACATTCACATATTCATGAACATAAGGAGATTAATCACGCACACATACATTATACTGATTTACATCACAGGCATGAACATTAAGTTGTATCCGAACTTATACTAACTGTAAAATCCTGAAGTAAAAGGTCTTTTAATTGGTTACAAATTTTATCAGTTCGGATTCCGAGGAAGACAAGAAATTATTTTGGACTTATTTCTGTTTCCAATTAACAATACTATAATTCAACACAATTATATATTTGAATCAATCAATTTTCTTTTAGTTGTTTCATCTTCCGAACAGTATTAATAGAATGCCCAGTTATTCCGGCAATTCTCCTCACCGATAACTCGCTTTTATCAAGAAGATCTGAAACATTCTGATATTTGTTCAGTAACGCAGACGGGTTCGACTTTGCTCCATTAACCCGGCCATTGTACACTCCTTTCATCTTGGCAAGCTGTATCCCCTCATACTGACGATTCTTTCGCTGACTGTTCTCCATCTCGGCTCCTATGCTCAGCATCTGCAACAGCATTTTCGCAACATTATTCTCCTTGCCATTCTCCATGGTGAGCATATTGAATTGTTGAATATATAGTGATATCCCTCTCTCATGAAGCAATTCCACAAAATTCAGAACATCGACCACTCTCCTGCCCAGGCGGCTTATTTCCGATACCATGACAACCTGAACTGGAGTCTTATCAATATAATCCATCAAAGATTTAAACTCGGTTCTGGATCCGGATTTAATGGTTCCGGAGATTTTCTCCTGAAAGGTTCTTCTTACATGCCATCCCTTTTCCTGGGCGATATTTTTGAGATTGATCAATTGCCGTTCATAATCCTGAGACAGGCTGCTAACTCTTGAATAAATTACTGCTTGCATGTGTATCATTTTTAGTGTGACCCTATTTTTAATTCATTCTGGCCGTTTTAGTGGCGTTTTTGCTGTGAAAAGTGTATCAACTTGAAGTATACTCTAAAGTTGATACAGACAATCCATACTTTACTCCAGTTTTTATCATTTGTATCATCTTTGGCACTTTTCAATTTATATCAGTTTACAACATAAGGATATAAGGTGCACCGTAAATATGGTTCAGGCACTTTTACGACATATGCAGCGACTGGTCTTCCATCTTCCACTTCAATAAGAAGTAAATACCGATCAGGAGTTTCATAATCAACACAAAAGTGTTCCTGGAAAAACTTGATTTTCTTTTTCATTTGACAAATATAAAAATAATGTCATAATTATATGGTAATATTTATGACATTTTTTTATAATTGTGTGGTAATAATTATGACAAATGATGAAAATTATTGAACTTTGATCAGTTTCAGAATCATTATTTATAAGCATTGAAATGAAATACGAGAGGAAGTCACCAATATCAGAGCAACATCAACAGATTCTGTTGGGTATTGGAACAAGAATACAAGAGTTAAGAAAAAAAACCGGACTGTCGGTTGAACGCTTCTGTGCAAAAAACGATATACCGAGAATTTCGTACACAAATCTTGAAGCTGGCCGTAACTTTCATATGACTACTCTTCTGAAAGTACTGGATGCATATCCAGACATAAAGTCCCTTAACGATTTCTTTAAAAGCATTTAAGTTATTAATGGTAGGTGTAATACGGATGAAAGAAATTTCCGAAATGCATGATTTTTTACTGAATGATGCTTATGCCGGTGCCACATTTTTAATGAATTATTATTGTGATTAAACACATATTTGCAAACTAATCAGGCAGGTATAAAGTAAGGCATATATTTTAATTTGATTAATTTTCAATCAGTTGCTAATAAACAGATGTGGTATATACAAGTTTAAGTACCTATAAAATCAAATATAGTACATATAATAATGATCCTTCTGTAATACAATGTGCAGCAATAACTTTCAATATTTTCTTCATCCTATACCTAACAGGTTCCATTTCAACTTTAAAGCTATTGCATAAAATGATTTTTGAAAACTGAAGGATTTCTTACCTGATAATCTGTCCAGGGCATTCTGCATTCTACCGGTAATTTGTATGGTACGATTTCCTCTATATCTATGGTTAAATTTCATTATACAATTTTTGAGTTTTGAATCATCATAACCAGCAACACCGGCACTTGCCTTTAAATTCTTATAATATTTTTCATTACCAGTCTCAAGATATCGGTAGTAAATCTGTCTGATAATGTTTTCATCAATCAGGTTATTATCCTTATAATGATTGTTCTGAAATTCTGGATTTAACTTACCGATTTCAGCCATTTCCATGAAGATTTCATCCATAACGCTGGTTTCCAAGTACACTGGCCTATTATTCTTATAGCCTGTTTTAATCATTTTATCTTTAAATGTAATTTTGTTGTAGGTTGAAACCTGAAACAGCGTACCTAATTTTTTAGGGTCTAATAGAGTCTCTACGTTTATATCGAAAAGCTTTTTATTTCTTAACTTCCTGATGTAGTTCCATTTTAAACGGGATTCAATACGGAAGACTTCACTTCCATTAAAACCATTATTTGTAAAATAGTTAATTATATAATCTTCAGCATGTTCTGATTTATTATAGATGGCAATTTCGTTATCACTACCATCTATTACGAATGATGACCCATTGCTCATAACCGAAACACTTGTGTTTTTCCTAATTAGAAAGTA
>JAGODU010000246.1 GCA_017998095.1 Prolixibacteraceae bacterium
AATTGCAACATTATTTCCAATAATAATTTCCGGTTGGAAATGATCAGATCCATATTTATCCCAGGCAGCAATAATTGAACCGCTGCGAATTAAGGACTTGCTGCCAATGGATATATACTGGCCACCACGCAGATTAATGTTGCGCTGGATAATTGAATCTTTACCAAAATTCTTAAATTCCTTGGAAATCCATCCTGTATAAAACACGTTCAATGCACTGATGAAAAGTTTGTTAAAGTAATAAGAGTAAAGATATGAAAATATTCTGGCACAACGGAATATAATATTTGAAACGATTTTTTTCATAAGACCAATTTTTTCCCCGAAAAAAATATATTTGTAATTTTATCTGTAAAATTCACACGGATCAATTGATCCCAGGCTGCTTTTAATAAGAAAATTGGATAAAGATATAATTGTGGATATTTTTTATAATGTTTAAAGATAATTCTTAATGCATCTGTCCTTTCAAAAGAATATTTCTTTTTCCTTAAAATAACCACGCTTGTGTACCATTGAAAAACGAATTTTGTCAGTAAGTTTATCTTTTCCTTTCTGTATGTTTGATAATTCAATGAACCGTCCTTCAGATAGTCCTGATATAAAAAAAGGTAATTATCCAAAAACACTTTAAAGATATTGTATCCTCCTTTGGATTCCATCATAACTTGTCTGGTCATCATTGGACCGTTGATTATTAATGCGGAAGAATTCCTCAACAATCTAAATAATATGTCCGTTTGTGCTAATTGGAGAGGAGCACATCTTTCTTTATTTTCGAGATATTTATAGCTGACATTTTTATAAATTATGCCTGTAATCCATGTGGACCAGTAAGAAACAAGGCTGACAAATTGATTGAAATCATTACAATGGGTTATGGTTGAATCCGTCAAAACATTATTATTGAGTAGAATAATTACGTTGTCATCACTTTTTTGAATGCGATTGAGTAAATCGGATAATGTATTGTCCATGAAACACCATTTGTCGCTGTGCAATTTGATATACTTTCCTGCAGCATAATTCATGGCGACGATAAAATTCTTATCACCAATATTCTGCTCGTTACAATAATAACGGATATTTTTATATTGAGATATAAATTCCCCGGCAATCATTTGTGCTGTGTCGTCTTCGGAGTTATTGTCCGAGATGATGATTTCGCATCTTTGATCGAACCCTTTCTGATTGACAATGCTGTTCAGAGCGTTCCTTAAATAATTTGAACTATTATATGTTGGAATACAAATTGACAATAAAATGTCATTTTGTGAAGTTTCATATTTTGCCTGAAAAGATTCCATTACCGCTCAATCCTTTGATAGAGATATTCGTATTCATCCATATTAGGATTTATGCCAAGATTCCATAATGCTTTCTTCTTGTGTAACAGATCATATTTTGAGGGGTCGATTCCAAATTCATCAGCAACGACAACACTGTTGCTGTTATGATTGACATGCAGAATGTAATTGCGGACGATACGCATGAATTCAAAAATAAATGTTTCCACTGTTTCAGGGGACATTTCTGCCAGACTATAGGAGTTGAATGCAAGATCAATGCTCCTGTCGGGTAACTTTGTACATTCAAAACTCGGCATGATAATGATTGAATTATTTTCAATTGCGTCTATACTCAATTCATCTTCACCGAAGAGCAATACTTTCTTTTCTGGAAAGGCCGTAAGCAGGTAATAGGCTGTTAAAGCGGCATTTTCCGGAAGATCAAAATCCAGGTATCTGATGTTTTCATTGTCGCGAATTAGAAAGTAAGCCATTCCACCATAACCACCTCCCAGTTCCAAAATCTTTGCGTTTTTCATCTCTTTGCAAAGTCGGGCTATCTGAACAGCATAATAGTGCTGATAAAAGCCGCAATTTATTAAAGTGCCATCGATATAGATTCCATAGGGATTGCCGATCAAAGGAGCTGCCAGTTGACGTACGTCAAATTCGTTCCCCAGCATTTTTTTCCAAAGTCTGTATCTGTGAATCGTGTCATTTAATATAAGCAGTCGTGAGAATTTATTGATTCTCCCGCCAAAGTAATATTTATTCATATCAATCGGTAATCCATGGAGGCCGGCACTGCACGACTCTCTGAAAAAATTTATGTATTTTTCGCGTAATTTATTTATATTCCTGTCTTTTAAAATTGATATAATCTCACCAAGATGAGCCTCGTATATCGGTAACCATTCATTGCTGGGACGAAAGCTTGGCCCTGCATTATTTTGGGCTTCTTTAGCCAGATTATAAGCTTTAATGATCCTGGTTAATATTTTGGTATCATAGCACCCAAGAATCCTTCTATCCTTAAAACCCTTATCCACTGCTCTTATGTTGTAGTTTTTATCATTTCTAAATTCCCGGTATTTCAAAAAAGCATTGTATCTTAGTTTGATTGCCCGGTTCAGTTTCTGTTTTATCTTGCTGATGGTGATTTGTTTCATTATCGCTTACCGTTTAGTTTTTCCTTGCTGAAAAAATACAAGATTATGAACGCCCTGTTTGCAGTCATGATATTATTCGCTTGTAACTGAATACCTTGGGGCTGTATTCTTCAACGTGCCACTTTTTACGGCATGTCGAAAACACAAAATAACATGAAGGCATACCCCAAAGAATATCAAGCGCAAGAAGACCTGAAATGGCACCCATGGGCCCATAAGCAGCGCCTAACAACCATGTCGATGTTCCTGCCAATAATGCTCCGATCAGAGAAGGTATCATCATCGGTTCTTTTTTGTGAGCGCGCAGGTAAAGGGCCATGTCAGCAATCATAACTAAAATAATTCTGTCAATCAAAAGAAGTGTTATGGGCAAAATCGGCAGTAATCGATCTTTTATTTCCATATTAAAGATATGTAATCCATAAATTAACAGCCAGAATATTAACGAACAGAAAATTGAAATCACAACTGTAATTAGAAAAAGCCTGCTAAACAAACGATCAAGTTCCTCATATTGTCGGTTTGCTATTAATATGCCTAACTGAGGCATTCTCGTTCCTATCCAGGAACTCGAGAAAGAGACAATCATCCAGGTAATAGCCCAGGTCATCCCCATTTGTCCGGCTACTTGCGGACCATGATAATAAAACATGATAGGCGTAAAGATAGAGAAAATAAAGTATCCCGACAGCCAGCTGATAGCAATTTTCCACTGAAATGGCCAAACTTCTGTGTTCCAATTGATTCGTTCCTTTATTTTAAAGTTTAGTAATTGAAAAATAAAATTATAATGTCGCCATATTATAAATACACAACTGCTTATAAATCGAACTAATGCTGAAAGCGCCAGGGAATAAAGACCAAAACCCAGAAGCATACCCGCAATGAGAGCAAGGGATGTCCAGATACCCTGGACTAAGCGGAACGAATAGATTGATGCAATCTGGTTACTTCCTTCGATAATTAATAAAAAAGGAGACAGCATTAAAGTCAGTCCGGCAACAAAACATAATGCAAGCCAGGGGATCTGCCATTCAATTTCAGGATGTGGTCGGGTAAGAAAAAATATATATCCACCGGAACTCAATAAAAATATAACTACGATACCGCAGACAAAATACCATTTTAAGGAAAAACGCAGCAGGCTTGCTAACCGCGATAAAGCCCGTTCATCACCTCTTATCTTACCGTTCTCTTCATGGGTAAGAAATGCCCATTCATGACTGGTAACCTGAATAATGACTGTTGTTAAACCAAGTTCAACAAAAACCTGCAATGCCAAAACGCTGCTGAATGTATAGTAAAAACCCTGCTCATCTGCACTCAGCCAATATGCAATAACCAGAATGGTCAACAACCCGGCAAAGGCAGACCATCCTGTCGTCAGTACGCTGTAAAACACAGCGCGGTTTACCTCCAATTTGCGGAGAATATTTTTTGCTTTTTCAAAAAGAACCATTTAATCATGTGCCATACGGTTTTATTATGCAAACAAGAAGTTTGGAGACAAGGTAAAACAGAACTCGCTTTACTTTTTCCTCTGCCGTTCCCACACCAGAAAGTTAGGGCGGTTTTCCAGCTTCGGGATAAAATCCTTGAATTCCTCTCTGGTCAGCACCAGAGAACGGATTTTGCGTTTGATATAGCGTTCAGTTTTTCTGCTGAGATCATTCAAGTGATACTGGTCAATGTTTCCCACCAGCACCAGATCGATAATGCCGGTATCCTTGCCTTCGGCATAGTCGTCAATGATATACGCTTTTTCTAGGTCGCCTAATCTGGTAAGAATACTATCGACGACCTGATCCAGTCCCATGACCTTGCTGACCATGGATTTCAGTTCAGGGAAGAGGGGATGATCGTTATTGGCGGTGTAAAACACATTACGCCCTTCTTTTTCCGATGTCAGCAGTTTTGTTTTCGTAAGCTGGTTAAGTTCTTCACGGACAGCGTTGGAGGATACTTTGAGGTCTTTGGAAAGTTCGCGCAGATAAGCCTTCGTGCCGGGATTGAAGAAAAAGCGGGTCAACAGACTGATACGTGTTTTTGATGATATAAGGCCTGCAAAAAGGTCAGTCATGTTTTATCCTTTATGAGTAGTTAATCTACTCATAACATAAACAGGAAAATTGTCAAGAATATTTTATCTGGCGATTGTAAGGGGATAGATTACTTGGCTCTCGGCTTTCGTAACCTAAATAACCTGAATACCCTGAAGGGCACCATGGGGCCATTGTAGAGTCATCTAAGACAGGGGCGATGTCTGGATTCCGGCCAGAACCATAGCGGAATGACACCAAAAGGGAATTATTCAAATCAGTCCCGCTTCTCACTTCTGTCGTAATGAAGCTGAGCAATCTGCTCGGAGACGAGTCCCACCAAAAATATTAATACGGATATGGTCATCAGCATGGCAGATGTGGGACCGTAACGGCCCCCGGCGAAAAAAATTCTAAAGAGTCCATAGCCGATTCCCGTGAGAAACATTGCAAAGCTCACGGGCAGGAAAACACGCATCGGTGAAAAAAGCGTGGCTATTTTAAGGATGATTAAAAAGAAACGTGAGCCGTCGCGCAATAGTTTTATCTTGCTCTTTCCCGCGCAACGATTGGCTTTAATCGGCACATAGGCAAGACTGAATCCGGAGCGCAGAATGGCCATCGTGATGGTTGTCGGATAAGAAAAAGTGATCGGCAGCAGCGGAAGAAACTGGCGGGCAATAGACGATTTAATGGCTCGAAAGCCGGAGGTCAGGTCTTGTATTCGTCGCTTGCATATATAGGAAGCAAAAAGGTTATAGATACTGTTAGCAAAATTGCGGTGCAGA
>JAGODU010000046.1 GCA_017998095.1 Prolixibacteraceae bacterium
AATTTGAACAGCATATTCCAAAAGAACTTCATCACTTACATCCTTATCTCTTACCTGCCATATTAACCAGTTTGCAATATGAATTTCATTAACGTTTATGCAAACTACAGCTTCAAGCAAACCTTCACAATAACAACTTCTTATTGCTGGTCTCAAAAAACTTTGTTCTCCTAATTCAATCGATGAAGACATACAGTTTTTTAATCCCATTTCTGTCTCAAAAATAATTTCTCTAAAAAGTCTATTAAACTTACTTGGTTTTGTATATGGTTTGCCGTCGGGTAAAGTAATCAAAGAGGCAACACCTGTTGCATCAGAAAAGATATCCTGCATCCTTTGAAGAATCTCAATTTCAAAAACATCTTCAATAGTCATATTTTTGATCATTACCTTCTTTTAAGAATATATTGTTATATTTTCTTTAATTTACAACTTTTTATATATAAATAACATTCAATTCAAATAAAATATTTTTAAGCACTGAATATACTAGTCTTAAATTCTATGATTTATTGTTATCCTTTTATAATAAAAATATCTCCATTAAAATTTCTGGATTAAATTTGCAACTCAATTTTCAAATATAATGACTAAGAAATTATACATAGAAACTTATGGCTGCCAAATGAATGTGGCAGACAGTGAAGTTGTTGCTGCAGTATTATCAGAAAAAGGATATTCTCTTACATCTGATAATAAAAATGCAGATATTATTCTTTTAAATACTTGCTCAGTAAGAGATAACGCTGAACAAAGAATATGGGGAAGACTTAATCTTTTCAATTCTTATAAAAAGAAAAACAAGAAGCTCATTATTGGAATGATTGGTTGTATGGCTGAAAGACTTGCACATGAGTTAATCGAAAGGAAAGTAGTTGATATTGTTGCCGGTCCTGATGCCTATCGAGACCTTCCGTACCTTATTGATAAAGCAAAAGCAGGAGAAGAAGCTATAAACGTTGATCTTACAACTACCGAAACCTATGATAATCTGATTCCATACAGAATTGCTAATGATTCAATATCAGGTTTTGTATCAATAACAAGAGGGTGCAACAATTTCTGCACATATTGTATAGTTCCTTATACTAGAGGCAGGGAAAGAAGCCGTGATTTTAATGATATATTAAATGAAGTTGCTGATCTTGCAGGAAAAGGCTATAAGGAGGTTACTTTATTAGGTCAGAATGTCAATTCCTATAAATGGGAAAGTGAAAAAAAAATAGTAAGATTCCCTGATTTAATAAAAATGGTTGCAGATAGTCAACCCGATCTAAGAATTCGTTTTACCACTTCTCATCCTAAAGACCTAACTGACAAACTAATTAAAACTATAGCTGAAACCCCTAATATTTGTAATCATATTCACCTTCCTTTTCAATCAGGAAGTACTAGGATTTTAAACCTTATGAATCGTAAATACGACAGAGACTGGTACATTAAAAGAATTGAAACTATAAGAAAATTTATTCCTGATTGCGGTTTGAGTACTGATGTTTTTTGTGGTTTTTGTAGTGAAACTGAAGATGACTTCCTTGAAACACTTTCTTTAATGGAATACGTAAAATTTGATTCAGCATTTATGTTTAAATATTCAGAAAGACCTGGAACATACGCTGCAAAAAACATTCCTGATGATGTGCCTGAAGCTGTTAAATCGGAACGCTTGGAAAGAATAATTAAATTACAAAATCATATCTCTCTTAACAGTAATAAAAATGATATTGGCAAAACTTTTCAGGTCATGATAGAAGGAACTTCAAAAAAATCTCAAAATGAACTTTTTGGTAGGACTCAACAAAATAAAGTAGTAGTTTTCCCTGCATTAGATTTCAAAATAGGAGATTCTGTCAATGTCATGGTTGAAAGATGTACCCAGACGACTTTAATCGGCAAAATAGTTTAACCTTTAAGATTATATTTATTTTTTAATTATGCCGAAATAAATTTGATTACCCTATTTAACTATTCCATAAAAAAAGCTTCATCTAATTCAAGATGAAGCTTTTTATATTTTTTATTCAGGCAATTTAACTAATAATTGCTTTCATAGCTTCCATTGCACTTCGCAATTCTGCTCCTACAATCTCAACTTCATGATAACGTATCTCTTCATTAATAGCTATAAGTTCAAGATTATCAACATGACCATCTTTACCCTGATTATAGTTTTTTCCTATAACATTAGTATCTAACTTACTCATGAAATCAGCTAACAATGGTCTGCACGCATGATCAAATAAATAACAACCATATTCCGCAGTATCAGAAATTACCCTGTTCATTTCATACAATTTCTTACGTGCAATTGTATTTGCAATCAGTGGTGTTTCATGTAATGATTCATAATATGCAGATTCAGCTTTAATACCTGTTTCAGTCATAACTTCAAAAGCAAGTTCAACACCAGCTTTAATAAATGCAACCATTAACACTCCATTATCAAAATATTCCTGTTCTGTAATGTTCATGGCTCCTGCCGGAGTCTTTTCAAATGAAGTTTCAGCTGTAGCTGCTCTCCATCTGAGAAGATCTTTATCCCCTGCTTTCCAGTCTTCCATCATTGTTGATGAAAATACACCACTCATGATGTTATCCATATGTTTTTCATATAAAGGACGCATTATCCTTTTCAATTCTGCTGAAAGTTTAAATGCTTCAACCTTTGCCGGATTGCTTAAACGATCCATCATATGAGTTATACCTCCAAGTTTCAATGCTTCAGTTATTACTTCCCATCCATGCTGAACAAATTTTGAAGCATAACCCGGATCAATACCTTTTTCAATCATTTTGTCGAAGCAAAGAAGAGACGCACTTTGTAAAACTCCACAAAGTATAGTTTGTTCTCCCATAAGGTCAGACTTAACTTCTGCAACAAATGATGAATGTAATACCCCAGCTTTATGACCTCCGGTGGCTACACAATATGCTTTTGCAATTTCAAGACCGTCACCATTAGGATCATTTTCTCTATGAACTGCTATTAATGTTGGCACACCAAATCCACGAAGATATTCTGCCCTAACTTCAGATGCAGGTGATTTTGGTGCCACCATTATTACTGTAATGTCAGGACGAATCTGTATTCCTTCTTCAACAATATTGAATCCATGTGAATATGATAAACAAGAACCTTTTTTCATCAATGGCATAACTGCATTTACTACTGATGTATGATACTTATCAGGCGTCAGATTCAATACAAGATCTGCTGTAGGCACTATTTCTTCAAAACTACCAACCTTAAACCCATTTTCAGAAGCATTAATATATGAAATCTGTTTTTCATCAATTTCTATTTTCCTGAGAGCATATGAAATATCTAACCCACTGTCTCTCATGTTCATTCCCTGGGCAAAACCCTGAGCACCACAACCAAGGATGACAACTTTCTTGCCTTTGAGCTTTTCAACTCCATTAACAAATTCAGAATCATCCATAAAATCGCATTTCCCCAACTGTTCAAGTTGAATACGAAGAGGAATTGAATTAAAATAATTTGCCATAATTGTATCTTTTAATTTATACCTTTTTTATAATATATCACTTTACGTTCAAATTAATTGAGAATACAAAAAAACTAAAATATTCTTTTATATACGAGTAAAAATTCAGCTTTTTTAGGTAATTTTCATGGATGCTGAAATTATGAAAAATTATATATTTTTTTAAGTACATTATATTTCAGCTATTTGCATATACCAAATTAAGCTCTTGATTAATGCCATTTTCACAAATAAACATTGTAATCTATTTGTAATTTCAAAAATTTGATACTAAAAATTCAATTTTGATTTTCAGTTCTATAAGCATTAGGAGATAGCCCGGTTTCTCTTTTAAAAAACTTAGAAAAATACGACTGATCTGAAAAGTTCAATTGATCCGCAATTTCGGTAACGTTAAGATTCGTATGAGCCAATAACCTTTTTATCTCCAGGACTTGCTTTTCTTTTATTATATCATTAGAAGTCTTTCCTGTCAATAATTTCAATGTCTGTGTTAAATGGTTTGGAGTTACTGCCAACAAATCAGCATACTGATTTACTGAAAGGTTTTTATGTATATTCTCTTCAACTAATCTGTAAAATCTTTTTACGAGCAACGGACCTCTTCCTGTAGTTTTAAAGTCATAATCTGCAGGATACAATACTGAACAAAAGGTGAGTATTAAATCAAGAATCGACCGCATTAATTCAATAGACCTGTTATTCTCATCTGATAATTCATTTACGGCTCTCTCAAACAATCTTTCTATAAAGCTCTTATCATTATCATTATCCAAAAGTAAAGGAGGATTATTCTGAAGAATAGTATAAAAAAAGGGGAATTCAATTAGTCTGTTTTGATTTGATCTGTTAATCAAATAAAATTCTGAAGTAAATATAAAAATATATCCCCCAATATCTTCTGATAACTCAAGCTTATGGGCCTGTCCCGGTGAAAGGAAAAAAACACATGGAGGTTTTATTTCATATTTGTTGTTGTCTATTATTATAAAGCCTGAACCTTTATCTAAATATAAAACCTCAAAGAAATCATGCCTATGCGGATATTTTACTTCGTAATGCCTCTTTGTATTAAATACTTCAACCTGAAATTGCTGACTTCTTCGTTCAGGAGAACTAAATGTCTGAAGACTATATATAGGTAAATTATTTTCTTTCCCCATCAAGCATTAAATTCATTTAATTTTAAAAGTAATTATTTTATCAAAAATAAAAATTCAATTCGATGAAAATAAAAACAGGCTATTCGTCAGAATAGCCTGTCCCCTTTAAAATTCCTCTCTTTATAAAATAGGGCTAATTCTATTATCCCTTGTTTCTGCAAACTGAATTGTAGAGTTTTCTATTGGTTTGAAATAAAACCAGTCAACATCAATACTCCCTCCTATTCCTGAATCATTCATACAAAATAAACCAATATAATTATCTGCTTCTACCTCGTTTTCAATACTTAAATCAGAGCCAAGCTGAGTGAAATTTAAACCGTCAACACTGTATTCCAAATGACAAATTGTTTTTTCCATCCTGACTCTTAACATTAATCCTTCTGCTGATATATCCTTACATTCACTTATTACCCCGTTTATTTCAGCTTTTAAAACTTTTCTACCATCTTTAAATTCAACACCTATAAAATTAATATCCTTCTCACAAAAATAAATACCCGTCATTACACCCTCTTCAATATCTGTCAAATCAAAATACCCGACAACTTCACCTTCTGTGTTCTTTTTTAATTTTCGATTAAGTGTATTGCTGATTTTTAGAGCACTGATAGAATTACCCTTTATTGATTTAAGCCTCAGATAGCCGGGACGCTCGGTTAAAGAACATGTCAGATTTTCCTTTTCTGCTCCCCAAAATGAACGCAGCTTTGGTAAATTGAAATCATCTGAAAATTCTATAATATTGCCTGTTTCACATGAATATAACTGATCATAATTGAATTTAATACTGTTCTTTACTGAAGGACTGGCATTCTTCAATTCTGATTCGTTGTTATTGTTGCTTGCATTTCCCCAAAAACAAGCCGCTAGAAGCAATATTATCAAAACCATCCTAACCATCTTTCTCCCATTAATTATTTATACTCTCAAATACAAATATGACTTACTCTCTTTATAAAATTAGTAACAAAAATCATATAAAATAACACTTTCATGTAAGTCAATCCTCCATTCGTCACACTTAAACTCACTTTCACCAAATAAAATATCAATAAAATCAAGGCCTTTATAATAATATTTTTTTTTACTTTTTTTAATAATTAATAATTATTCTAAATAATATTTGATGTAAACAATTTGACCATTCATCCTGTTATTTTATCCATTCGTCACACTTTCCATATAATATGCATCTTTTATTTAAGACACTTCTTCTGTCTAAAAAAGTTTTATCTTTGGAATTAGTATGAAACAACATTTTTTACTTTTTATATTGATTGCCATAAATCTTTCTTCCATGGCTCAAGATTCATTGTATCAAAATATTCCTTCTTTTGAAATGAAGGAAATTAAAGTAATTCAGGATTATGATTTTAAAAACAAAAGGGAAGAAAAGAAATATCAGGCTTTGGAAAAAGACGTAAGAAAAGTTTACCCTCTTTTGATGATTATAAGAAATGAATATGACAGAATAAATTCTGAAATAGTTTTTTATGAAGGTGAAAGCAGAAAGAATTATTTAAAGTGGTGCGAAGGATATATTAAGGAGAAATACTTTAGCTTACTTACCGGATTAACTCCTTCCCAAGGGCGATTACTTTTAAAGCTTATTGATCGTGAATTTGAAAAGACTCCTTATGATTTAATTAAAGAATACAGAAATGGTTTTCGAGCTGCCCTTTGGAATGTAACTGCAAGTTTTTTTATGGCATCCCTTAAATCAGAATATAAACCTGAGAAAAACCCCATGATAGAGCATATTATCATGAAAATAGACTATGAATACAGAGAATCAACCAAAACCAGATAATTCTTTCTCAGGATAATAAAACTTTCTTTTGAAGATATAATGCCAATTCGTTTATAGGTTCTTTTACAACTTTGCCTAAATTCAATCCATGCGCTGTACAAACTTCCTGTAAAATATCCTTGTGAGAAAAGGCTATAGAACCGCAAAATAATATCTCAAGATCTGAATACCTGAGATATTGAAGAATATTTCTATTAATAAAACTTTCAAATTGTTTTTTCACCAGATCCCTGCAGTATTCTTCTTTGATATAATATTCGGCAAAAGGTGCAAAACTAGCTAGAAACCTATTAGGCATTGGCATTTGATATACTCTCTCTATTGCAATATCAACAGATATATCATATTTCTCATGAAACTTTATCCTAAGGTTTAAAGGCATCTGGTTTTTAAGAAAATCGGAAACAAGTTGTTTACCTATTGAGACACCACCTCCTTCATCTCCAAGAATATATCCTAAAGACGGAACTTTCTGCTCAATCTCTCTTCCATTCCACAAACAGGAATTTGAACCAGTCCCCAATAAACCTATTATTGCAGGTTTATCTCCTGCTAAAGACAAACATGCAGCAATCAGGTCGCTGTCTACAATAATTTCTCCACATTCAAAAATATTATAAATAGCTCTTCCGATCTTTTCTTTGGAAAGTAAATTTGAACATCCAGCCCCAAAAAAGTACACTGCTTGGATCTCACTTAAATCAATCCCCGCACTTACAGGTCTGATTATTACTTCAATTTCATCAGAACTTAACAATAAAGGATTTATTCCCTGGGTATTTACCAGAAATTCTATTTTATCGACACCAACAATGCACCATTGAGTTTTAGTTGAACCGCTTTCTGCTACCAGTATCATTTAAGCTTTCATTATTTTCGGGTTATTTAAATAATACAGCAAGTTCCCTGCAAATTTCTTCAAGCATACTCTTATCTACTTCATTAAAAGGCGAAGTGGAATGTGAATCAATATCAAGTTCAGCAACAAATTTGCCATTTTTTAATATTGGTACTACAATCTCTGATCTTACATCTATACTACAGGACAAATAGTTATCAATATTGCTTACATCTTGGACAATAATAGTTTCCTTTTTTTCAGCTACTTGTCCGCAAATTCCTTTCCCAACAGGGATAAATGTATGTATTGTTGATTTTCCGGTATAAGGACCTAAATTCAAACCGCTATTATCATCATCCATAATATAAAAACCAACCCAATCATAATGAAAAACTCTTTCTTTCAACAAAATTGTTATTTCTTTAAGAGTTTCATCCCTCTCTAAATTGCAACATAATATGTTCCTGATTTCATGTGTTATTCCCTGTACCTCAAAATTCTCCATCATTTAATTATCACCTGATCTTCATATGTTATTTTCTCACAATATTTACACTTTAGTTCAACAGGCCGTTCTGAAATTACTGTAAATCTTGTCTTAATCTTTTCATTATTAGTAATACACTTGGGGTTAAAACATTTAACGATGTTGACAATCTCTTCAGGTAATTCTACCACCCTCTTTTCAACTACTTCAAAATTCTTTATAGTATTCAACTTGGCATGCGGGGCAACTAATGCTATTTTATCAATTTCTGCACCTTCAAAAAATCGGTTCGCCACTTTTATTATTCCTTTTTTCCCAAGTTGCTTGCTGTCCAGATTAGTTCCGAAAGTTATCATTTCCTGAATATTGAACAAACCCAATATATTTATCACATCAAAGAGTCTGTCAGCAGGAATATGATCAATTACAGTACCTTCTTTTATTGCACTTACTTGTAATGCTTTATTCATCTCTATTTTATTTATTTTAATCCCATTATATGTGAAATTATTGCCTGACGGGTATATACACCATTCAAGGCCTGAGTAAAGTAATATGCCTTTGGATTTGAGTCAACATCTGTATGAATCTCATTTACCCTTGGTAGTGGATGAAGTATTTTAACTGTTGGTTTAGTATTCTTCAACATCTTATTTTTAAGAATGTATATATTTTTAACCTTTTCATATTCAATAGGATCAGTAAACCTTTCTTTTTGTACACGGGTCATATAAATTATATCAGCTTCAGAAATTATATCAGTAAATTCAGCATGTTCATAATATTTAATGCCCTTACTATGCAGAAAACGCTTATACTCGACAGGCATCTTCAATTCAGGAGGTGCTATAAAATTGAAAACCGGACTTTCAAATTCAGACATTGCCATCAGCAATGAATGAACAGTCCTCCCGTATTTCAGATCACCGACCATGAAGATATTGATATTATCAAGCCTCCCCTGTGTTTTCATTATTGAAAACATATCAAGCAGTGTCTGAGAAGGATGCTGGTTGGCTCCGTCTCCGGCATTTATTACCGGAACTGAAGATACTTCACTTGCATATCGGGCACTGCCCTCCAATGGATGTCGCATTACAATCAAATCTGCATAATTGCTGACCATCTTTATCGTATCATGCAGAGTTTCTCCCTTTGAAACACTTGACGAAGATGAATCTGAAAAACCGATAACTTTGCCTCCAAGTCTGTTTATTGCTGTTTCGAAGCTTAACCTTGTCCTCGTTGAAGGCTCAAAGAATAACGTTGCTACAACCTTGCCCTTCAGTAAATCCTGATTGGGATTACTTTCAAACTCTGATGCCAGCTCCATTATGCGTAAATAATCGGCTTTTTTAAAATCGGTGATAGAAATCAAATCTCTTTTTTGCATCTCATTTTAAATTTTACGGCTTTTTGAAACCTTTAATGTTTTAATAAAAAAAGACCAATAGAAAATCTATTGGTCCCTAAAGCAATTTCATAAATCTTGTTACTTGGATTGATTGAATAAACCACACCAAGCTAATATTATATTTCTCTATACAATTCATTAAAGCATAAAATTAAAAAACTTTTCTCAAGTAAATCCATACCTGTTTAATATTTTTGTTAATCATAAGGAAGTTATTTTAAGCCCTTCTATTTTTTTAAGCTTTCCGACAACCTGATCCAACTCCCCTGCTCTCACATAAAGATCTAAAGTACAAAGCAACCCGCAGCTAAGATTCTCATTGTCAATCTGATGATCTTTGACTACTTTCATAATCTGATTTTGAATTACATAATCAAACTCAAGACTTAACTTTTCTTTTACAACTTTTGTAATAATCGTTGAATTTGAGATAACATCTGAAGCTGCACTTTTATAAGCATTTATCAAACCACTTACTCCTAGAAGAGTTCCTCCAAAATATCTGACTATAACTATCAAAATATTTGTCAGATTATTACTTAATATCTGACCATATATTGGCCTGCCTGCTGTTCCTGAAGGTTCTCCGTCATCGTTTACCCTGAAGGTCTGCCCTCTATATCCAAACCGATAGGCATAACAATGATGCCTTGCATTGTAATGTTCTTTCTTTAATGATTGAATGATTGATTTAACAGATTCTTCTTCAGATACAGGATATGCATAAGCAATGAATTTGCTTCCCTTATCTTTAAACAATCCTTCGGATGGTTTTTCTATTGTTTTATATGTATCATCTAAAGCATCCATATAATCATAAAAAAAGCAGATTTTTCAATCTGCTTCATTTTCAAATTATACCTTCAATCTTTTTTCAATTTCTTCTACGTCGATCTTAAATTGTTTATCAGTATCAATCAGATTATTTACAGTTTTACAGGCATGTAAAACTGTCGCATGGTCTTTTCGACCAATTTGCGAACCAATTGATGCTAATGATGATTTAGTCATGTTTTTTGAAAAAAACATTGCAATCTGCCTCGCCTGAACAACTTCTCTTTTTCTGGTTTTTGACTGCAATGAATCTACAGGCATATTGAAATAATCGCACACTATTTTCTGAATGTAATCAATTGTGATTTCATGTTTATTCTGTTTCACAATCTTATTAATCATCTCAACTGCCAAATCTATTGTTATGGCTTTTCTGTTAAGTGTTGACTGTGCAAGCAATGAAATCAATGCTCCTTCCAACTCTCTTACGTTGGTGTATATATTCTGAGCTATATATTCCAAAACCTGATCAGGCATGGTCAACCCATCCTTGTAGGTCTTTTTCCTTAAAATTGAAAAACGGGTTTCATAATCAGGTATCTGAAGATCAGTTGTCAAACCCCATTTAAATCTGGACAAAAGCCTTTCCTGAATACCACTGATTTCTGTAGGAGCCTTATCAGATGTAAGGATTAATTGCTTGCCTGATTGATGTAAATGGTTAAAAATATGAAAGAACGATTCCTGAGATTTTTCCTTACCGGAAAATTCCTGCACATCATCAATGATAAGTACATCTATCATCTGATAAAAATGCATGAAATCATTTCTTGTATTTGATATTGAAGCTTCTGCATATTGAGTGGCAAACTTGTTTGCAGTCACATATAAAATAACTTTATCAGGAAACTTTTCTTTTACTTCAATTCCTATCGCATGAGCCAGATGGGTCTTTCCCAAACCACTGTCACCATATATCATTAGAGGATTGAATGCTGTTCCCCCCGGATTCTGAGCAACTGCATAACCTGCTGATCTTGCAAGCCTGTTGCACTCTCCTTCAATAAAATTGTCAAATGTGTTTTCTTTCTTTAACTGAGGATCAATATGTAATTTTTGTATCCCCGGAATTACAAAAGGATTCTTAATAACACCTGTATCGGTTCCAATTGGTACTGATACAGGTCGATTATTCAATTTAGAATTATTATTTGCCGGATAGTTTACAGTAAGTGAACCACTCTTCTGCTGAGTATTGCTCATTACTACGTTGTATTCCAGCTTTGCATTCTGACCAATAACTTTCCTTAAAGTCTTTCTGAGAATATCTATATATTGCTCTTCTAAATATTCATAAAAAAACGGACTGGGAACCTGTATGGTGAGAATCTCATTTTCTATCTTAAGTGGCTTGATTGGCTCGAACCAAGTTCTAAAACTTGTCGGCTGTACGTTATCTTTTATGACCAAGAGGCAATCATTCCATATCTGGTGGTGATTCTTCAGCATTATTGGCGGTTTATTTAAAATTTAAAGTTAGAATTTTAGGTTGCGTTAATCTCAATTACTGATTACAAAAATGTGAAAAAAATATCTGAAAAAAAAACCTTTTTCCATTTGTTTTTTAATTATTTTCTTAAATGATTGTATTTCACAAAAATAAAAATTCATCATACAATAAAAGCCGTATTGTGCTATATTTCAACACTTTAACAATAAGCACAATTTGCAATAGTCATAATTTTCAAGTCTTTATATACCTCATGATAATATGTTAATAAGAAAGGTGTATTTTAAAATAATGTTATGTATATTGTAGTAATGTATTTACTTTTAATTTCTATGTATTACAAAAAAATAATATCTATTCCTGTTACATTAAAATATCATGTAATCGATTGTCTTTTTATATTCTAGTAATAATAATGCAACATTTTATTAACATTAATTTTATAGATTTTTAGTTGATGAAAATATCTAACCTTCTTTAAAAAGAATTCTAAATAATTTTAAAATGGATTTTTTATTGAAAAAAAATGTACAGTTAAAAAAAATATTTACACATATATAACTTCTATGCTTATGTGTTTTATAAAATAAAATAACATAATTTTAAAAATCACCTCGCCTGCGAAAAGGCAACTTTCTTTCCTTCAATGAAAGCAACCGGGAAAGCTCCCGGGAAAAGGCTTTTTATCTGTGAATTCGTACGTAAGGTTTCTTCAGGCACCCTGCTCAATCCAGTAAAGAACTTATGAAACCCTCCTTCATATAGGTAATACAATGAATCCTGTCCCTTAAACATCGGATCACCATATACATACTTTTCTTTTGCTGCCATGATTTGAACTCCAAACCATTTTCCTTTCAATGATTCAATATCTGCTATCAGACTGTCTTTCTTTTCAGTTTCTATAGTATCTTTTACTTCTACTTTAGCCAATTCATCAGCTTCAGCCTTTACTAACCCTTTAATTGTATCCTTTTTTTCTTTTGGTTTATTTTCTGTTCTCCCGGAATCAAATTTGGATCCTTTTGATGCTGTAGACGGTGTACGTTCATCAAATCTATGTTTATACTCTATAATTCCATCTACTATTGCCTTGGCCATCTGGTCCTTTGCCTTATCTGTAAGCAAGAAATTCCTTTCGCTTTCTGTACTCATAAATCCAATCTCAATTAAAACGCTTGGCATTGCTGTCATCCTCAATACGAGTAATGGTTCTTGCTTTACCCCTCTGTCCTTCTGCCCTGTCGAGGAAATGATATTTCTTTGAACTGCTTCCGCAAATATCATACTATGCTCCATATATTCATTTTGCATCATTTCAAACATGATATAAGATTCAGCAACATTGGGATCAAAGCCTTCATATTTAGTGGTATAGTCTTCTTCAAGTAATATAACAGAGTTCTCTGCCTTTGTTACCTCCAGGTTTTCATTACTCCTTCTTAACCCTAAAATAAACGTTTCAACCCCTGTAACTCCTTTGCCTTTTGTTGAATTGGCATGTATCGAAATAAAAAGATCAGCTTTGCTCTTATTTGCCTTCTCAGCCCTGTATGATAACTCGGGAAAAACATCTTTATCTCTGATATATACAACTGCAACCTCAGGACACTTCTTTTTTAACAGAGTTCCTGTCCTTAATGCTACATCCAATACAATATCCTTCTCATGAATTCCTGAAAAGGTAGCTCCCGGATCTTTACCTCCATGCCCAGCATCTATTACAACCTTGTCGAATTTATAATCAGCATTTTGTGAAAAAGATATATTAGCAGCTAATATTAAAATAACTGTTGTAAAAAATAAAAATTTGTTCCCTGACATTTTTGATTCTTTTTATAATAAACTCTGCGGTTTAAAGTTAATTTATTAATAGTATAAAATAAAATGTAAAATATTAATGTTGCAACTATAATAATGCATAAAACCTCTTTGTTGATAACTGCAAAACGGTTTTTTAAATTATTTTTGAGCCACTAATTTTTTTAATTTGATTCGCTTTAAGTACATATTCGTTTTTTTAATGTTTTCAGGCGTTTTCCTCAGGTCTCTAGCCCAGGAGGAAATATCTGTGCCCGATACTTCCATCAACGCAAATATTGTACCTGAAACTGCTCAAAAAAAAGATTCTGTCCGCCAAAACAAACAAATATTTGAATCTCCCATTAATTACGATGCCAAGGACTCAATTATTGTAACTTTTGAAGACGGTCAACAGGTTGTTCAGCTCTATAAAGGGGGAACAATCAAATATGGAACAATAGAGCTTGCAGCTGATTTCATTTCAGTAAATCTGGGCACAAAAGAAATATTCGCCAAAGGAATGCCTGACTCTACAGGAACTATAGTTGGCAAACCTCATTTTAAAGAAGGATCAGAAGAATTTGACTGCTCTTCCTTGCGATATAACTTTGTTACTAGTAAAGGCTTTGTTGAAAATGTAATCACTGAGCAGGAAGGTGGAAAAGTCCACGGTGGAAAAGCTAAAATGGTCACAAAGGATATATTTTGTATGGTAGATGGTAAATATTCAACCTGCGATGCTGAACACCCTCACTTTTATCTTCATATCAATAAAGGTAAAATGATTAATAAAAAAGCCCTTATTGCAGGTTTATCATATATTGTTGTCGAAGACTTCCCTCTTTTTTTTCCGTTCCTCCCGTATGGTTATATCCCTACTAATAAAACAACCTACAGCTCCGGAGTAATAATTCCATCCTACGGTGAGCTCACCGACAGGGGTTTTTATTTAAAAGATGGAGGCTTCTATTGGGCAGCATCCGATTATTTTGACATCAAACTTACAGGTGATATTTATTCTAAAGGTTCATGGGCAGTTAACTTCACTTCAAAGTACAAAGTAAGATACAAAGCTTCAGGTAATCTTGGTATTAGCTATTCGAATGTAATTACAGGTGAAAAAGGAATAAATCAAAGAGTATCACCTGCTTTTAAAGTTATCTGGAGTCACTCCCAGGATCAGAAGTCAAATCCTTCTTTCAAGTTTTCTGCCAATGTCGACTTTTCAACAAACGGATTCGACCAACTCAATGAATATGAGAATACTGAGAAATACCTTAATAACAGTAAATCATCAAGCGTTTCTATTCGAAAGGATTTCCTTAATACTCCTTTTAGCATGTCGGCTAACATGAGAATTGCTCAAAGCACCAAAGATTCAATGCTTTCAATTTCTTTACCCGACCTGACATTCAACATGAGAAGTATTCAGCCTTTCAAAAAGAAAAAAAGAGTAGGCAAAAAAATGCCCTGGGAAGATATTGCTTTTTCTTATTCAATGACCGCTAAAAATTACGTCTCTCTTAAAGAATATGATTTATTTACAACCCCTCTCGCAAAGTGGAAGAAGGGCGTAAGTCATAACTTGCCAATTACTTTGCCCTCATTCAAATTATTCGATTATATAAACATAACTCCTTCAGTAAACTATAGCGCCCGTTGGTTTTTTGACTATCTGGAAAAATACTGGGTCGATGGTTATGTTGTCCGCGACAATGAAACAGGTTCAAATAAATGGGTGAAAGGACGTGTTGTTGAAGTCAGAAAGGATGGCTTCAAATGGAATTATGAATATTCAGCAGGGATTGGCGCAAGCACTACCATTTACGGTATCTATCAAATGACAAACCCAAAATCAAAGATTGTTGCTGTCCGCCACAAGATGGACCCGACTATCAGTATGAGCTATCGCCCCGACTTTGGACAAAGTAAATTTGGATTTTACAAATGGGTACAAGTCGACTCACTTGGCAACATGAACCAATACAATATTTTTGAAGGGGGAGTTTATAGCTCTACGAGCAAGGGCGAAAGCGGATCTATCTCTTTCGGGCTGAACAATAATATTGAAATGAAAGTCCTGAATGAAAAGGATACAATTTCAAAAGAAAAATACAAGAAAATTCCAATCTTCGATAACCTTAGCTTCAACGGAAGCTACAATCTCGCTGCCGACTCATTTAATCTCAGCCCTATCAGCCTGAATGCTCGCACAAAGATTGCAGGGACTGTCCTCAACATCAATGGTACTCTTGACCCCTATGCTCTTGATGCTAAAGGTAATCGAACAAGCAAATATATGTGGAGCACTGCCAATGGTATTTCAAAACTTGGCCGAATGACAAATATAAGCACCGGCTTCGGCTTTGCCTTCAGCTCCAGCGATCTTGAAAAGAAAATCAAGGAAAAGAAATCCAAAGAAGAAAATACCCAAAGCGGGCAACAACAATCTCCTGAAGAAGATTTAAACTCTTCCAATTCAAAGTTTTCAATGCCATGGCGAGTAAATATCAACTATAGTTTCAATTATTCGAACCCTAAAGGAAAGCCCATCGTTTCACAATCAATAGGCTTAAGCGGAAGCATTGATTTTACTGACAAGTGGAAAGCCACCTTCAATTCAGGTTTTGATTTCAGGGCTATGAAGATGACTTATACTTCAATGACTGTCACCCGAAACCTACACTGTTGGACTATGTCTTTCAATTTCTGCCCAATAGGGGTAAGCAAATTTTACACCTTCTCCCTTTCAGCAAATGCCAGCATGCTGAAAGACCTTAAAGTTGAAAAGAGGAGTACGGACTTCCCTGATTTCTAAACTTTCTAAATTCTTCAATTAATATTTTAAAAGAATACTTACTTTTATTCTTTAACTTTATAATACAATCATTTGTATAGCAAGAGTTTTTCAAAATCGCATGAATTGGAAAATCTAAATCAGCTCTTATGAAACAAATTCTATTTTTCCTCTTAATTTTGTTGATGTTTAGTTCAATGAAAAACAGTGATAACATGAAACAAGTAATAAAAACAGAAAATGCTCCAGCAGCAATCGGGCCTTACAGTCAGGCAATAGAAATCAACAACACTCTTTATATCTCCGGGCAAATACCATTAGACCCCAAAACCGGAAACATAGTAACAGGAGGCATTAAAGAGCAAACAGAACAAGTAATGAAGAATATAGCTGCCATTCTGAAAGAAGCAGGTTACAGCTTCTCAGATGTAGTGAAATCAACTTGTCTTTTGAGTGATATAAACAATTTTACAGCCATGAACGAAGTTTATGCAGAATACTATCCGGTTGATCCCCCTGCAAGAGCAGCTTTTGCTGTAAAAGACCTTCCAAAGGGAGCGCTGATCGAAATTGAAACTATTGCTGCTAAATAAACAATCTATCGCATAATTATCTCATAAGAAGTAACCAGTTACCAGAGTACTACCAAAGAGCCTGTTTCTCTCTTTATAAAGGGAGAAACAGGCTCTTTGGTAGTACTCTGGTGGTACTCTGCCGGTTCGTTGCTTTTAATGAAACTGGTAGTTAATAAGTTATTTTTAAAAGGAAAATTAGAATTTACAAATTCCCATAAACAAAAAAAGACTGCCAAAATTGACAGTCTTTTTATATTTCAGTAAAAATTAATTACTCAGAAACAACAGTAAATTCAAAGTCGATTACAACTTCGCGGTGGAGTTTAATTTTAGCTGAATGATTTCCAACTTCTTTAACTCCGTCTTTAGGAATTGTAATGTGTTTGCGGTCGATTTCAATGCCTTGAGCTGCAATAGCTTCAGCAAGCTGAATATTGTTCACAGAACCGAAAATCTTACCAGTTGTGCTAGTTTTTGCACCAATAGTAACTTTAATATTTTTAAGTTTTTCAGCTAATTTCATAGCTTCTTCCTTAAGTTTTGCTTCTTTATGAGCACGCTGACGAATATTTTCAGCTAATACTTTCTTTGCAGAAGCAGTTGCATCAATAGCAAAACCCTGAGGAATGAGATAGTTACGTCCGTAACCATCTTTAACTGTTACGATGTCATCTTTCGAACCTAGTCGCTGAACATCTTGCTTAAGAATTATTTCCATCTCAAATCCCCTTATTTATTTCATTAAGTCAGTAACATATGGCAGTAAAGCAATGTGACGTGCACGTTTAACTGCCTGAGAAACTTTACGCTGATATTTCAAAGAAGTACCAGTAATACGACGTGGTAAGATTTTACCTTGTTCGTTAAGGAATTTCTTCAGGAATTCAGGGTCTTTATAATCTACGAATTTAATACCGTTCTTTTTGAAACGACAGTATTTTTTCTTTTTGATCTCAACTGATGGTGGAGTTAAGTATCTGATTTCTGATTGATTTGATGCCATAACTTATTTCTCCTCTGCTTTAGCTTTAACTTTGTTTCTACGTTTCTCACTATATTCAACAGCATGCTTGTCTAATCTGAAAGAAAGAAAACGGATGATACGTTCGTCACGACGATACTCAGTTTCGAGTTTTTCAATAAAAGAAGCTTCTGCTTTGAATTCTACAAGATGATAAAAACCTGTAGTTTTTTTCTGGATCGGGTAAGCCAATTTCTTTAGCCCCCAGTCTTCATCATTGAGGATTTCACCACCATTGGCAGTAATAATCCCGTTGAATTTGCCCACAACTTCCCTGAACTGTGCATCTGACAAAACAGGTGTTACGATGAAGACACTTTCGTACTGGTTCAACATAAATTTTACCTTTAACGTTTAAAATTATACTTTGTTTATTATCTCTGCCCGATTCGCGCAATCGACCGGTAAATAATCGGTTACATGGATTCGGCGAATCAAGCGGCGCAAAAATATAAATAATTTCCAGTTTATCAATCAATTTCTATTTATTTTCAATAAAATCGACCTTCTGATTTAACTATGTTTCTACCCTTGTTGCGGGCTATTTACTTAAATCAGTTTAAAAAATCTATTTTCCCTCAAATCTATACAATCCTTTGGGCATCTATATTTGATAGAGTAAGGTTTAAATACCAGAATAAATTATTTTAAAATCTTATTGAATTTTATTTTCCTATTAAAATTTACATCAGAATTATTTTTTTATCCGTTATTAATTCAGACAATTATTTAACAATCCATTTTTATACATTTGAAGAATTAAAAAAACATATATGACAAAAAGACTTTTTATAATTCTGCTGGCAAACTTATTAATAATCACAAATATATACGCCCAACAAGAATACAGTATTTTTGAAAATAAACCCAAACTTGTTGTCGGGATTACAATTGATCACCTTCGTCCTGAATATATTACCAAATATTGGAACACATATCAGAAAGGAGGATTCAGACGATTGGCTGAAAATGGTGCTATAACACGCAATGCAAGAATTGACATCCACAATATAAAAACCTCGACAACCCTGGCAACTTTATATACAGGCACTTATCCATCTGAGCATGGTATTGTAGGAAATCAATGGTACAGGCAACTTAAGCAACAAACAGTGAATTGTATCATTGATGATTTTTATCTTACAATGGGCAGCGATTCAAAAAACGGGAATGTATCAGCCAACAATTTGAAAGTTTT
Source organism: Prolixibacteraceae bacterium (assembly GCA_017998095.1). Next base: position 18,906 of record JAGODU010000046.1, read on the forward strand.
TACTTTGGGAGACGCAATGAAAGAGCATACTAATTTTAAATCAAAAGTATTTTCGGTTGCCCTCAACCCTGATGCAGCAGTTATAAGTGCAGGGCACACTGCTGATGGTGCTTTCTGGTATGATGGCACAAATGGTAACATGATAACATCTTCATTTTACATGAACATTTTCCCGGAATGGGTACGAATGTTTAATGCTATGAAAATGCCTGACACTTATTTACAAAGGGAATGGGATTTATTGCTCCCGACAGGAAGTTATAAGTCAGGATTTGCAGATGATTATAAACTTGAAAAAGGTTTTTTCAAAAAGAAAAAGACTTTCCCTTACAGTCTGCCGGAGCTGAGTGCTGAAACAGAAACACCCTACAAATTACTTCCGGCAACTCCATACGGAAACAGGCTTATAAAAGATTTTGCTGTTCAGCTTATAGATCATTATGCCTTAGGCGAAGATGAATATCCTGATTTGCTTAATATTTCATTTTCATCTCTTGATTTTGCAAATAAGTGGTTTAGTCCGGGATCGGTAGAAATGCAAGATATTTATTTGAATCTTGATCAGGACATATCATCGTTGCTTTCCTTTCTTGACAAGAAATATGGGAAGGACAATTATTTGGTTTTTCTGACATCAGCATCAACAAGTGATTATCCTTCAGACATTCTGAAAGAGGAATTCAAATTAAAAACCGGAGAGTTTTCAACGTCAATAGCAATGGCATTATTGAGAGCTTATCTTAATGCGACTTATGGTGTTGGTGAATGGATTCAGATGTACAATGAAGAGCAGATATATCTTAATCATACGCTAATAGAAGAAAAAGAAAAATCTCTTAAAGAAATGCAGGAAAAGACTGCTTTATTTTTAAATCAATTTGAAGGAGTAAAAGCAGCGGTTCCGGCATTTATAATAGAGAACGGTAATCTTGATAATCCAAGGTTCAGGATATTGGAAAACAGTTATTGTGTCCAAAGGTCGGGAGATGTAATGCTTTTACTTGAAGAAGGCTGGCAACCTGCGTTTAAGTACGAAGACAAGGAATATACTACGCAGAATATGGCACCTGTAATTTTCTATGGCTCAGTAGTAAAGCACGGTAATATTCAGCAACAAGTTGATATAACGGATATAGTTCCTACAATATGCAAGTTCATAGATATCCTTCCCCCTGATGATTCAAGGGGAAAGATAATTTATGATGTATTCTGGTAATCTTAACAGATTATTTATTGAAGAGATTGTCGCTTAGCTTCTGGAGAGTTTCTTTCTTGTATTTTGTTTCAATAAGAATTGAAATATTATAACGGCTTCCACCGTAAGAAATCATTCTTACAGGAATACCATCGAAAGATTCAAATACTTGTTTTGAAAATACTTTTTCTTCAGAAATCATATCACCAACAATACAAACAATTGTAAGGTCCTTATCAACTTCAACTTCACCGAAATCGTTAAGTTCAGCAATAATGTGATCAATATTTTTATTGTTATCGATAGACAAAGAAATCGAAACTTCTGAAGTAGTAATAACATCGATTGATGTTTTATATTTCTCGAAAATTTCAAAAACCTTTCTCAGGAAACCATAAGCCATTAACATTCTGTTTGAATTGATTTTAATAGCAGTGATTCCATCTTTCGCTGCAACAGCTTTAAGGCCTGAAATAGTTTTATCATTAGAAATAAGGGTTCCCGGATCTGACGGGCTCATTGTATTCTTAAGACGAACCGGGATATTTGCATCTTTTGCAGGCAAAACAGTAAGAGGATGAAGAATTTTAGCACCGAAATATGCAAGCTCAGCTGCTTCAACAAAAAGGAGGTTATCAATCCTTTGAGTTTTATCTACGAAGCGTGGGTCATTATTATGGAATCCGTCAATATCAGTCCAGATTTGAATTTCTTCAGAATCAATAGCTGCACCTAAAAGAGAAGCAGTATAATCGCTGCCACCTCGTTGCAGGTTGTCGATATCACCGTTTGCATTTCTACAGATAAATCCTTGAGTAATATAAATTTCCTGTTGTCCTGCTCTTTCAAGAACAGGTTTAATAAGTTCCTTAATTTTATAAAGATCAGCTTGTTTATCTTCATCAATCCTCATGAAGTTAAGAGCAGGCAGTAGTATAGTTTTAATATTATTTTCTTTCAGCAATTCGGTGAACATAGCAGTTGAAATAAGTTCACCCTGAGCAAGGATAATCTGTTCCTTAACTGGGCTGAAATCACCTTCAATCTGCTGATCAAGAAGATCGAAATGATTATTTATAATTTTATGACCTTCAGCCTTGCCATTTTCACTATTATATAAGCTTTCAACAACTTCAACATACTTATTCCTGAGTGATTTTATCAACCCTTTAGCTGCATCTTTATCTGATGCATAAAGTTTATTGCTTATTTCGACTAAAGAGTTTGTAGTTCCAGACATAGCTGAAAGCACAACTATTTTTGGTTCTCCGTCTTCAGTAATGATATTCATCACTGATCTCATATTTTCAGGTGACCCTACAGATGTACCACCGAATTTGAAAACTTTCATTTCTTAAGTATTTATGTTGTTTTTTAAAATCGTGCAATTATATAAAAAAAAAGCTTTTTGCATTAAAAAGTATAATCAGCAAGCATGATTTCATATAAAAATGATAGAATTATATCGATTTTACAACCGAAATTATCAAAAAGATGGGAATCAAAAATGAAATTAAAAAATCAAAGAATATAAGAGATAAAAGCAGGTTGTTAAAAACATATAACACCTGCTTTTAATATATTAATTTAACTCCAAAGGCGGGAAGGGTATTTACCGCTTTTGATAAGATCGTTAATTCTTTGTTTAACAACGGGTTTGTCTTCCTGATAAGTAACTCCGAACCATGAGGCATCTGAAGTAAGAACTTTCACCTTACCCCTACCCGATTTAATTAGATTATCAACAGGAATTGGAATATAATATTCTGATTTCAGTTCGTTACCCCTTTCTTTAAGAAAGTTAATAAAACCATCTTCGAGCAGAGAGAACAGAGAAGGATGGAAGCCCCAGAAATTCATTGAAACTGTTTCATCACCTTTAAGAGCAATTTTTTTATCATCCTTATAATAAAATATACCGTCATTTTCGAGTGAAATCTGAGTAAGCTCTTCGATATAAGTAAGGTTACTATTTTCATCGGAAATGCAAAGACCTCTTGAAACAGTACCGTTTTCAGATAGAGTTTTATCCATACGATAACCAACCATTGCATAAGTAGTTTCGTTGGCTTCTGAAGAAAGGAACTTAACTACAGTTTCATAAGCTTCCTTGCCGTAGAAGTCATCGGCATTAATAGCTGCAAAAGGGGTATTAACTGCATTTCGGGCAGAGCGGACAGCGTGGCCTGTTCCCCAGGGTTTTTCACGACCTTCAGGCACTATAAATCCTTCAGGCAAATCGTTAAGATTCTGGAAAACATATTCAACTTCAATTTTACCTTTAAGTTTTTGGTCGAAACGAGCTTTAAATGCATCTTCAAAATCATGTCTTATAATAAAGACAACTTTACCAAAACCGGCTCTTATGGCATCAAAGAGAGAGTAATCGATAATAGCTTCTCCATTTGGACCAATTTCATCAAGTTGTTTTAATCCTCCGTATCGGCTGCCCATTCCGGCAGCAAGTATTACAAGTGTTGGCTTCATAGGTATAAAAAATTAAAATATAATGACTTAGTAATTTTTAATATTAAGTACTGATTAAATTATTGAAGCCAAAAATAAGAATTATATAAATAAAACCATTTTCATTAGTGGTATTAGAGCAAAAACATTTAACTTACATAGAATTTAATTTATATACTTTAAACATTGAAATGAAAATTGCATTTACCGGAGCCGGTGGTTTTATTGGTTCTTATGTTATCAGATGCTTTAAAGACTATGCGTCTGATATTTATGTTTTAAATAGAGAAGACAGCATTGAAAGCTGGAAAGAAATAATTATAAAAAGCGATGTAATTATAAATCTTGCAGGAAGTCCGATAAAGCAACGATGGACAAAGGCAAACAGAAAAAAGATACTGGATAGCCGAATCCTTACTACAAGAAAAATAGTACAGATATTAAACAGTCTTCCGGAAGACATTTCTTCTAAACTTTTCATATCAGCTTCAGCTACAGGAATATATCCTAACGACAAATTCAAAACTTATAATGAATATAACACAGTCAAAGGCAGTGGCTTTCTTGCAGAAGTAGTATCAAAATGGGAAGCCGAAGTTGATGAACTTGTAAATCCTGCAGTAAGGTTAGTAATAGCAAGGCTTGGAGTGGTGCTTAGCAAAGATGGAGGAATGTTAAAGACCTTAATTCCATTATTCAAAAGTGGATTAGGAGGCTACATTGGAGATGGTAAACAAATAACTTCATTTATCCATATTGAAGATGTTGCATCGGCATTCAAGTTTTTTATAGAGAATAAGAATACATCAGGGTTATTTAATCTTGTTGCTCCCACAACTATAACAAATCATGACATGACCAGAGTTATTGCTGAGAAATTTAATCGCCCGGCATTAATAACAATACCCGCTTTTATATTTAAAATTATATTTGGAGAGGCGTCCTGTATTATTTTAAACGGGGTGAATATATATCCTGAACACCTTATTGACAAAGGTTATGAGTTTAAATTCCCAACATTTGAGAAAGCAATTAATGATATTTTTGGACCAAGTAAAAATAATAATCAGTAAATATGATTGATTTTAAGTCGTTTCATAAGTTATCCTATGGATTATACGTGATTTGCTCTGAATACGAACAAAAGAAATCCGGATATGTAGGTAATACCGGTTTTCAGATAACATCTTCACCTTCAACAATGGCAATAAGTTGCAACAAGGAAAACTTCACTTGTCAGATAATTCAAAGAAGTAAATATTTTTCACTTTCAGTACTTCAGAAAGATTTGAATATTGCAATTATAGGAGATTTCGGATTTAAATCCAGCAAGGATATTGACAAATTTTCCCTTTATAAATATAAGAGAGGTGTTACAGGCATTCCCGTAATAACTGATTTCACGATTGCAACTTTTGAATGTAAGGTGATAAATGAAATTGATTGCGGCACTCACATTGTTTTCTTTGGAGAAGTAATTGAATCGGAGAAATTAAGTGATCTTCCCCCACTTACCTATGAATATTACCATTCACATTACAAAATGCTTGCACCAAAGAATGCTCCTACGTATATTGATCCTGAGAAACTTAAAGAGGAACCAAAAGAAAAGATTGAAGATAATACAACACATTCAGAATACATATGCACGATATGTGGCTACACTTATAACCCGGAAATTGGAGAACCATCACATGGAATTCCTCCGGGAACACCTTTTGAAGATATCCCCGAAGATTTTGAATGTCCAATCTGCAAAGCCGGAAAAAACTTCTTTAAAGAACTATAAGCTTTTATAAATTCCTGTGTGTTCCGTCACAAAATGGTTTATTTGCAGAGTGTTTGCATTGACACAGGTAATATGTCTTTTTCTCTGTTATATCAAATGACAAGGGAGTAAATTCAGTTCCCTTGTGAGAACCATCACAAAAAGGTTGATTTTTACTTTCACCGCAAGCACACCAGTGGTAATTTCCGGGTTCAAGTTCCAATGCTTTAGGAGCTTTAGCTGCAATTTTAGGTTCTTTCATAATTGTAAATTTTTATTTCTCATTAATATACACAAAAAAGGCGAAAGAACAATTAAAGTATTGTTCTTATACCAATAATTTCTTTAAACAAAAAAGCCGGAATGAAAGTTTAAATTTGTTAAGATAATTATCGAAAATCAGAATTAAATTGTAAAAAATATTAATTTAAAACTTCTTATTATACTATTAGTTAATATTTGAAACCAAAATAAACTATATTCTTAAAGATAGATTTTGATTTTTGATTTTTATTTTTACATTTGTTGGCATAATAAAAGAATTATGAAAAGATTGCTTAACATTTCCATTCTTGATATCGTGCTACTAACAGTGGTGGTCGTCATTTCAAAGAGATGAGAATGGTTATGTAATGCAAATAAGACATAAAAATATTAACTGGCCATTCTCAATAAAAGGGGATGGCTTTTTTTATAAAAACATTTAGAAAAAAATGAATACGCTAAGAAGTGCTACATCAACACAAGGCCGTAAGATGGCCGGAGCCCGTGCTTTATGGAGAGCTAACGGAATGAAAGAAGAACAGTTTAACAAACCTATTATAGCTATTGTAAATTCTTTTACACAAATGGTTCCCGGTCACGTCCATTTACATGAGATCGGTCAGATACTAAAGAAAAGAATTGAAGAAAAAGGCTGTTTTGCAGCTGAATTCAATACAATAGCAATTGATGATGGTATAGCCATGGGGCATAACGGCATGTTATACTCACTTCCTTCAAGGGATCTTATTGCTGATAGCGTTGAGTACATGTGTAATGCACATACTGTAGATGCTATGATTTGCATTTCCAACTGTGATAAAATAACTCCGGGAATGATGATGGCAGCAATGAGGCTTAACATTCCTTCTATTTTTGTTTCCGGCGGACCGATGGAGGCAGGCAAATTGGAAAGTGAAAAATTAGATCTAATTGATGCAATGGTAATGGGAGCTGACAAGAA
>JAGODU010000247.1 GCA_017998095.1 Prolixibacteraceae bacterium
TTGTTATTGTTCCTATTTATAAAGAAACAGAACAGCTTGAAATGATAAGCGCAAAGGTACAAGATATAATTGCACGTTTAAAAAGTAAAGGTATTTCTGTTAAGTTTGATGATAATGATGCAAAAAAACCGGGATGGAAGTTTGCTGAATATGAACTTAAGGGTGTGCCGGTAAGATTGGCAATGGGGCCTCGTGATTTGGAGAACGGAACAGTTGAAGTTGCAAGAAGGGATACTTTGACAAAAGAGGTAGTTAATATCGATAATATTGATGTTTTTGTTGAAAATCTTTTAAACGATATTCAGGAGAACATTTATAATAAAGCATTGAATTTCAGGAATGAGAATATTACCAAAGTAGATTCCTGGGATGAATTTAAAGATGTATTAGTTAAAAAAGGAGGTTTTATACTTGCACACTGGGACGGAACTGCAGAGACTGAGCAGAAGATAAAGGAAGAAACCAAAGCTACAATTCGTTGTATTCCTTTTGATTCTGAACCCGAAGAAGGGAAGTGCATTTATACAGGAAAACCTTCAGATAAGAGAGTATTATTTGCAATAGCATATTAAAAAAAAAGAGGCGAAAGCCTCTTTTTTATTTTATAATTTTCTGTACTGATTCTTTTTCTCCATCGGATATCTTTAAAAAGTAAACCCCTTTATTCAGATCCGAAGTATTAATCTTTTGGTTGTTTGTAACCAATGGTATCTTTTTACAGATTTTTCCATCCATAGTCAATATCGTAGCATCATAAGCTTTGTTGGTTTCATTTAGCCTGACAATAATATATTCATTGAATGGAACAGGATATACGCTGGCTTTTATTTTGCTGATATCCTTGCTGCTAACAGGGAAAACAGAAAAATTCAACGGATTGTTTTCAGCTTCAGATATATTGTATTTTTCAACTCCCTTATTTCCAAAGTATTCAAAAGCCATTGCCCGGTATGTTGTGTTAGCTTGTAATCCTGATATTTTTGTGTAATTACTGTCTCCATTATATACGCAATACCATTTGCCAATAGCAGATCCTTTTCCAAATTCTGAATTAGCAGTATATGTGGTATTGTTTACAGGTGCTACAGTGCCTTGGTTATCTTTTGTGACGAAAACCACTCTTTTAGCAGGTTCATCAACTAGTACACCCGGTATTTTTGTGAATTTTTCAACCCCCTTATCAGAAGCAACCCAAATATTGCCGGATTTATCTTTTTGAATGTCGTTGATCTTTTCGCTGAATAATGCTTCAGAAAAACCATTTCCATTTGTCCACATAATTGCAATACTGTCTGTGTTTTGCAATACAAACAGGCCGGAAGTCTGAACAGGTGAACTATATTTATATGTTCCGGTTTCAGTAATTACATTAATACCATTCTTTGTTCCTACCCAGATATTGTTTGAATCATCAAATTCAACATCAGTAGCAATCAGGCTTACAATACCATTTTCATCGTTAAGGTAGTAATCCCAATATGATTTAGTTGCACTTCCCCAGTGATAGTATGCCCCCAGAATTGTAGCGTACCATTGAACTTCGCCATTAATAGCCAAAGAATTAACTGAATCAGTTCTGACACCTGACCATGTTTTACTTAAAGCAGAAGCTCCTGTATAACCATCAACAGGGCTATATTTATATCTGATAACGCCTGCTCCTGATGTTGCCAGGTAAGCCGAGCTATCCGGGGCATAGCTTTTAATCTTGTTGACAGTAAATCCGCCCCATTCTTTTGTAATATGGTCTTCATTCATGAAAGTAGTAATGGTTTCCCACTTGTCATTTTTCTTCAGGTTTATACCTTTTGGAGTAGCAATCCATTTTGTTCCAATAGCATCCGTTCCTACGGCATTAATTGTATCTGAAATAAGTCCGGAACCTGCACCTCCTTTATAATAATTGTCAGCAGATTTGACGCCATTCTGATCAATATTTAAAATGGTCAACCCTTTGTTTGTAGCTACCATAATTGAATTGTCATTTGAATATGACATGTCATTAATAATGTTGTCTCTCAGGTAATTACTTGCATCAATAGTAGTCCAGTCAGTTCCATTAAACCTGGATATACCTTTATCTGTACCAAACCATTTTACATCGTATTGGTCAACTACAATATCAGTTACTTTTTCACTTAATAATCCGCTATTTTCAGGAGTTATGTTCAATAAGTCGACATGAACAAGTTCAATTCCGTTTCCGGTTTTAAGATTTCTTGAATATTGTTTGTCTATTGGATTGTTCCAATGTTCATAAACTCCAAGGCTTTTTAAAGGAGTTCCATCTCCTTCAGGATCATAAGTAATTCCTTCAGCCCAATAAGCAGGATCGGCAGCCTGATATAGATAGTCATCAACACCGGGAATGTAAGGGTATTTCTCTGATGATGGTTTACTTTTATATTCTTCGAGTAAGAAATCAAAACCTACAGCATCAATGGCAACCTTATCCTGAGATATGAATAATGAAGATGGGTAATCATTGTTGAAAGGAGCCATTTTCCATTTTTCAACATATCCTTCCCAGCTTTTACCTGCCCATATTCCATCAATAATAGTTACAAGGGTTTTCCCTCCAAGCTGTTCATGACCTAAATAATCAACAAGATGGCGGTATTTGCCATTTCCCTGATTGTTTTTTGGAAGGCAATAATGCATACCAATTGCATATTGTTCGTCTGAATTCTGGTCCATTGCTAAAATAGATCCCTGATGGTTTTTTGCACCTAAAGTAATAGCACCTTCATTGTGAGTTTTCAGGCAAGGCATATTGATCAGGTATTCTGAATCAATATATTCCTGGGGTATTTTGTATTGGAGTTTCTTATCGCTGAAGAACATAACAGCATCTTTTGAAGGTACTGTCTGGTGACGACCTTCAGTTGCACTTTCTATTCTTCCGTGGCAATATACGACATCAGGATAAACGCTGTGGCATTTGTTCCAGTAAAGATCATGGAAAGTTCTGAAAGGATCTCCTACGTATATGTCTGACTGAGCAACTCCTGCTTCTTCAATTAATTGTTTCAGAAGGGAAAGTACAAGCTCAGGAGTAGCATCCATCCTGTCGAAGTTTGCAGTTTTCTTTATTCCTGATGCAGAATTGGTAATATTTATCTTTATATAAATCTTTTCACCTTTGGTGTATCCTTTTGCTCCTTTTCCATGCTGTTCGTTAAAGTACTTGAACATCTGATCCCATGAAGCTGAAACACTATTTTGATCAGTATAGGATTTAACAGCTTGATTTAGCATTTTATCAACTTCTGTTCCATTAGTATAATTAGCCCACCAACTGTTTTGACTGTTTTTAGGAACAAAGTTTTCATCAGTAGCATTTTTATCCCAAATCCAAACAACTCTTCCGGGTTTTAATCCGCTGGCTGTACCAATAGGATCATTTGCAACAAAAGCATTTTGAGATAATAAATCAGCTGCTTTTAATTCTTTGCTATTGTTTAAATTGGCAAAAAGAATCATTGTAAAAGCACCAATTAAAAAGGCAAATGCAGAAATGTACTTAGCAGATTTTACATGACTATTGAATTTTTTAAATGCAAAGACTGATCCTGCCATTGCAATAAGATATAAAACGAATCCGGAGGCCCACGGTGCAGCTGCCTGGACACACGGATAACTTGCTCTTGATGGTTTTGGTATAACTTTAATAAGGAACCATGCAGTAGCTGAAATCCCTGTAATAAAGAACAAAAGTTTTGAAGTGATTTTACTTTTTTTGATTTTAGACAAAAAGGAAATTGTCCTGAACGTATTAAATTTCATATCGATAAAGTTATATTTCTTAAGCTATTAAAATAAAAATATTGAAAATGAGTGTTTTATGAAATATGTTTTCTGAAACTAATTGAGTTACAATATATACTTTTAAGAAGTATTTTAAAATAATTTTTTTAATAAAATCAAAGTCAGGCAATTTATGAAAATGTTTATACTTTTAACACCAAAACATAATTGTTATGGAAAAAGTAGTAGAACGTTTTTTAAAATATATAAGTGCTGATACTCATTCAGATCCTAAAAGTGGTCTTCATCCAAGTACAAATTCCCAGTTGGAATTTTCAAAAAAGATTGCAAAAGAACTTGAAGAGATAGGATTAGTTGATGTTTCAGCTAATGATAAAGCATATATATATGCAACCCTGCCTTCAAATATTGACAGGAAAGTTCCTGTGGTTGGATTTATAGCTCATATGGATTCAAGTCCCGACTTTAATTCTGAAGGAATAAAACCTCAGTTTATTGAAAAATATGACGGTAATGATATTGTTCTGAACAAAGAGCAAAATATAGTTATGTCAATAATAGAATTTCCTGAATTACTAAATTTCAAAGGACAGACTTTGATAACTACTGATGGAACTACACTATTAAGTGCTGATGATAAAGCAGGGATGGCTGAAATAGTTACTGCAATTGAATATTTGATTAATCATCCAGAGATTAAGCATGGAGAAGTAAGAATTGGATTTACACCTGATGAGGAGATAGGAGAGGGAGCTGATTTTTTTGATATCAGGAAATTTAATGCTGAATTTGCTTATACAATTGATGGTGATGATATTGGAGTTATTGAATATGAAAATTTTAATGCTGCATCAGCAAAAGTAATTATAAAAGGTAAAAGCATTCATCCGGGAAATGCTAAGGGGAAAATGATTAATTCCTTGCTTGCAGCTCAGAAGTTTCTTTCTATGTTACCTGAAAAGGAAGTGCCTGAACACACAGAGGGATATGAAGGATTTTATCATTTGACTGAACTTTCAGGAAATATTGAGAAAACTGAAATGCAATTTATCATCCGTGATCACAGTAAAGAGATTTTTGATGGCAGAAAACAAAAGATGCAGAATATATCTGACAGTATAAATAAATTATATGGTCAGAATATTGTTGAACTGACATTAAAGGATCAGTATTATAATATGCTTGAAAAGATTGAACCTGTAAAATATGTAGTTGACATTGCCGTTAATTCGATGAAAGAATGTGGAATAACTCCTGTAATTAAACCGATCAGGGGAGGAACAGACGGGGCAAGGCTTTCTTATATGGGTCTTCCTTGTCCAAACATATTTACAGGAGGAATTAATATGCATGGTCCTTATGAGTTAATATCCGTTGAGTCAATGAAGAAAGCAGCAGAGGTAATTATAAAGATAATTCAAAAGGTTTCTGACTTAAAGGATTAATGATAAAAATTTTAGGAATAATAAATTAAAATAATAATTATCCGGTTTAAGAC
>JAGODU010000047.1 GCA_017998095.1 Prolixibacteraceae bacterium
ATTATATCCTGCACCTTCGCACTTATCATTTCAAGCTGTTCAGTTTCTTTATAGATAGGTACAATTACAACCTGATACGGAGCAAGCTTTGGAGGCAATACCAATCCATTATCATCAGAATGAGCCATAACCAAAGCGCCCATAAGTCTTGTTGAAACACCCCATGATGTAGCCCATACATAATCAAGTTTACCCTCTTTATCAGCAAATTTCACATCAAAAGCCTTTGCAAAATTCTGCCCCAGAAAATGAGAAGTACCAGCTTGTAACGCTTTACCATCCTGCATTAAAGCTTCAATACAAAGTGTATCCAATGCTCCGGCGAAGCGTTCATTTTCTGATTTATGCCCCTTTATTACAGGCACAGCCATAAACTGTTCAGCAAAATCAGCATATACATTAACCATTTTCATTGTCTCAGCTACTGCTTCTTCTTTTGTTGCATGAGCTGTATGCCCTTCCTGCCACAGAAATTCAGCTGTTCTCAGGAAAAGCCTGGTCCTCATTTCCCAACGAACTACATTAGCCCATTGATTACAAAGGATAGGAAGATCCCTCCATGAATGAATCCAGTTTTTATATGTGTTCCAGATAATGGTTTCTGAAGTAGGTCGTACAATCAATTCTTCTTCAAGCTTAGCTTCAGGATCAACAACAACACCTTTACCATTTGGGTCATTCTTTAAACGATAGTGCGTAACTACTGCACACTCCTTGGCAAATCCTTCTACGTGACTTGCTTCTTTACTGAAAAATGATTTTGGTATAAACAAAGGAAAATAAGCATTCACATGACCTGTGTCCTTGAACATCTTATCAAGTTGAGCCTGCATTTTTTCCCATATCGCATATCCGTAGGGTTTTATTACCATACACCCTCTAACAGCTGAATTTTCAGCCAAATCAGCCTTAACAACCAAATCGTTGTACCACTGAGAATAATTCTCACTTTTTGAAGTTAATTCCTTAGCCATTTCCTTTTCTTTGGTATAGAATTTGTTATATTTTCATCGTAAAACACAAGTACAAAGAAAGCACAAAAAAATTAAATCATAAAGTCTAAGGAGGACAAGTTATGAAACGTAATCTAATCATATTATCATTATTCGCACTGATGACCACAGCATGCAGCTCAAGTCTTCAGATTACCGGAAGTAATATCGACGATTTATATTACTGGCCGGGCGACAACCCACCTGTATATGCAGGCGAAGAACTTCCGAATATCGGTTCCAACACTAAAACTGCTAATGAAGACATGCTCATTATCAGTGAAGTTGAAAAAGGAAAAGACGGAACCAATACGCTCAACAATTATATCTATTCCGACGACGAACCGGATTGGTATTCAGATGTCCAGGCTAGAAATATTGAAATAATAAACAGCTCAGATCAGGATACATTGATAATCCCATACGAAGATGACGGAACCTATATCGTCAATAATTATTATATGGATGATAATGACTATTACTATTCAAACAGGCTTCGTTTCTTCCATGATTCTTATTATTACGATCCTTACTGGAATTTTACTTATAATTGGGGATGGGGTTCATACTACTACTCTCCTTACAGCCGCTGGAATTCATGGTATTGGAATCCTTGGGGATATAGCTCAATGGGATGGTACGACCCATGGTATTACAATTCATGGGGATATTATAACCCTTGGTATTATGGCTCATATTACGGATACAACTCATGGTATCATCCTTATTATAGCCATAATTATTACGGACATCATCATTATAATGACTGGTACGACCGCGACAACAAAAATTATAATGAAAGCAGCCGCCGTTCAAGAAACCTCATAGGAACTTATGGTGGTGCTACTGGAATGGCTTCCAATACCAGAACTGGAGGCAATGAAACTATTGGAGCTACTACCAATAAATCAACTTCTCCTCAAAGTAGAAGAACCGTCATAAACTCATCTGATGGTGAAGTCTCATCCCGTAATAATATTAATTCAGATCTTAAATCTCAAACAACTCAATCCAGAGTATTGACAGAAAAAAGAAGGTCTGTATCAGGTTCGGATAATACAACCAATACTCAAAACAGAAGTAATGTATCAGGCGAAAGAATTAAAAATAATGATACCGCCCCTGCATACCGTACTCCTGCGAATACAGAAAGAAGGGCTTCCGGCACAAGCAATCAAGGGGTTAATAGCAATTCTCAAAGAAGCAACTACACTCCTAGTTACAATAAACCACGAGCAAATACAAGAGCTACATACAATACAAACCGGACAAGCAGTAATGATAGCAGATATAACAAAGCTACAGAAAGCAGATCTTCAGTAGGTACCTCGACTAATAGAACAAATACTTACAGCAGTCCTGCTCAAAGTAATTCAAAATCAAGCTATCAATTACCTTCAAGGAGTTCATCCACAAGGTCTTATGGAAACTCAGGAAGTTCAGGGAGCAGCTATAAATCTAGTACTCCTCAAAGTTCAAGCCCGTCAAGAAGCTATTCTTCAGGAAGTAGTTCTCCATCAAGAAGCTATTCTTCTGGCAGTTCTTCAAGTGGTTCCTCCAGTAGTTCTTCCAGAAGTTCATCGGGAAGCAGCCCATCATTCTCAGGGGGAAGCAGCCCATCAAGCTCAGGAAGCAGTAGCTCAGGAAGCAGCAGCCACAGTTCAAGCCCAAGCAGAAGATAGTTTTTGATTACAAACATTTATGAACTCTAAAAAAGAACTTATTATGAAAAGATATATAATAACAGCAATGATTATCCTTTCTGCAACCCTAGGTTTTAGTCAGGATTATATAGATGCCATCAGATATTCGCAAACTAATTATGGCGGGACTGCCCGATCAATTTCAATGGGTAGTGCTTTTGGTGCTCTAGGTGCCGACTTCTCTTCTGCAAGCATAAACCCTGCAGGATTAGGCTTATACAGAAACGGTGAATTTGTTTTTTCACCAACTCTGAATATTAACAACATAACTTCAAGTTATTTGAATACTAACACCAAAGACACAAAGTATAATTTCAATTTTAATAATCTAAGCTACGTTAGCTCATTTAAAACCGGTGTTGAATCAGGTATCGTCAATATAACTTTAGGGTTTGGATATAACAGAATAAAAAATTTCCATTCAAATTTTGTTGTTTCAGGTCATGGTGCCCAAACAACTTTACTTGATTACTACACTTCTTATGCAAACTCTATTGGAGATTCAGAATATTTTGACGAATTCCACGAAGGAATGGCATGGAAAACTTACCTTGTTGATGCAGACCCAGATCCTGAAGTTATTGAAGGTGTATTCTATAATGAACTTGCCGATTACAGTAAATATGAAATTTACGACGGAAATAATAACTTCATGGGTTATGGTTATTCCAAATCAGGCGTTAAATCCCACTCACAGAAAAGCATAGTTGAACAAAGCGGAAGAATCGATGAGTATCTGATTTCTTTAGGAATGAACATCGACTATAAATTGTATGTTGGTGCTTCATTCGGATTACTGGATCTGGAATTTGAAGAAAACAATATTTTCACTGAAATTGATGATGAAAATAAATGTGCATACTTTAAAGATTATAACCTTGCTTCCCGTCAACAACATTCAGGATTCGGTATGAACTTTAAAGCAGGTTTGATATACAGGCCATTCAAATCTTTAAGACTTGGTGCTGCTATCCATACTCCTAATTTCTTTTCAATAAGTAATTATCAGGAAAAGGATATGGAAGCCAATTATGATCTTCCTCTTGGTAATGACACAGACGGATATCATAATACCTGGGAAAGTAAAGATGTAACTGAATCATATAGATTTAAACTTGAAACTCCTTTAAAAACAGTACTTAGCGCAGCTTACCTGTTTGGAGAAAGAGGCTTGTTAAGTGTTGATTACGAAATTATCGGTTATTCTTCTACTAAGTTCCGTGCAGCAGCAGGTGACAACTGGGATTATTCAGGACAAAACGAAATACTGAGTAACACTTTCAAAACTACAGGAAATCTGCATGTCGGGGGAGAATTCAGACTCAGTGAAAATTTCAGTCTCAGAGGTGGATTCGAATTATTTGGAAATCCTTATAACAAAACAGTTTCTTTCGGCAGTACTAATATTGATCTCGCCAACAACAAAGATTATCTAAGGTCATATTCAGCAGGATTCGGATACAGGCAGCAAAAGTTCTTCTTAGACTTTGCTTATAGAATGATGGATTCAAAACAAGCATACAGCGTTCATGAAATGATTGCAGGTGATATCAATTATGGTAGCAATATTGCTCAATTAGCCGGAATCAACAGCCAGGCGACTATGACTGTCGGATTCAGATTCTAACAATTTTAAAAGAGATATCTTTAGAAGGAAGAGCCTAAACTCTTCCTTTTTTTGTTTAAAATTTCACTTTTACTTAACAAAAAAATATCAATCTGAAATTGTTTAATCTTTATTGTCACTTTTTTCAAATTGATACATTCCAATTATTATATTTGAGCAAATTTCTTAACAAGATGATTTTAAACCCTAAATCAGACCCTTTAGGTCAAGCAATTTATAACTATTTGTTTAGGGGCGACAACACACCGGTATTGGTATCTTCCAATGCTGTTGAAGACGAAGAGCTGCCTCCTGAATATTTTTTCCGCAATTATGACGACATGCCAATGCTTGAAAGAGTTGCCCTTAAAAAATGCAAGGGTAACATCCTTGATGTTGGTGCCGGAGCAGGTTGCCACTCATTATATCTTCAAAATGCTGGCTTTAATGTTACCTCTCTTGAAATATCAGAACTTTGTTGCGAAGTCCTTAAAAAAAGAGGCATCAATAATGTAGTTAATTCTGATATTTACTCGTTTTCAAATCAAAAGTTTGATACGATACTTTTATTGATGAACGGCATTGGAATTTCAGGAAATATCGAGGGTCTGACAACTTTATTAACTCACCTGAAATCGCTGTTAACAGAAAACGGTTCAATTATTCTTGATTCTTCTGACTTAATATATTTATTTAAAGATGAGGACGATTCCATTTTCATAGATATTAATGCTGAAAAATATTACGGTGAAATTGATTACCAAATCAAATATAAAGATATTACCGGAGATAGTTTTTCATGGCTCTTTGCCGATAGCGTTTTACTCGATGAAACAGCTAATGAAGCAGGACTAAAGACAGAAATTCTGGAATATGGTCCCCATTATGATTACCTGGCGAAATTATTTACTAAATAACCCATTTACCAATTCAAAAGATTTAACTTTTAAACTAAGAGAAAATGAAATTCAGAAACCTAACAGACGCAGAAATAAAACAGTTGGAAAGCCAAATGTGTACTTGCGATGAATGGAGCAATGTATTCGTTACCGACACATTCAAACCTGAAGTAATACTAAATTCCCACTTCACCGGAGTTGTGCAGATTGGCAACCAGACTGAAATGGTTAAACTTTTCGGAGGAATTAAAAGACATGCCGGAATATACAATGCAACGATTCACAATTGCAGTATTGGCAACAATTGCTATATCAATTTTGTAAAAAATCATATATCTAACTACAACATCGATAACAATGTCATTATCAATGACGTTCAGTTAATCGCCAACGAAGGCTCAAGCAAGTTCGGAAACGGTCAGAAAGTATCTGTCCTCGATGAATCAGGCGGCAGGGAAATAATGATTTATGATGAATGTTCTGCCCAGATTGCTTACATCATGACATTATACCGCCACAGGCCTTCTTTAATAAATAAACTTGAAAAACTGATTTCCGATTATGCTGATGAAAAGGCTCAAGGCAGAGGATATATAGGTCAAAACTGTGTTATCAACAATGTTGGTTCAATAAAGAACGTCTGGATTGGAGAGTATGCTGAATTAACGGGCTGTCGCGACATAGAAGACGGATCTATCATGAGTAATATCCACGCCCCGGTAATTCTTGGAAATAATGTAATTTTAAAGGAATTCATTGTTCAATCAGGCACCAAAATGACTGACGGAGTTATTGTTGATAAATGTCTTGTAGGTCAGGGCTGTGAATTAGGCAAAAACTATTCAGCTGAAAACTCAGTGTTTTTTGCCAACTGCCAGGGATTCCATGGTGAAGCCTGTTCAATCTTTGCGGGACCATATACTGTTACTCACCACAAGTCAACTCTTTTGATTGCAGGTATGTTCTCATTCCTGAATGCCGGTTCGGGCTCAAACCAAAGTAACCACATGTATAAGCTTGGCCCTATTCATCAGGGAATTGTTGAAAGAGGTTCTAAAACCACTTCCGACTCCTATGTCCTCTGGCCGGCAAAAATTGGCGCCTTCACCCTTATCATGGGAAGACATTATAAAAATCCTGACACTTCAGATCTGCCATTCTCTTATCTTATTGAACGCGACGACCAGTCGTGGCTTGCTCCTGCGGTTAACCTCAGAAGTATTGGTACTATCCGTGATGCAATGAAATGGCCTAAACGTGATAAAAGAAAAGATAAAAACAAAATAGACTGCATTAACTTCAATCTGTTAAGTCCTTATACTATTCAAAAAATGGTAAACGGACTTAAAATTCTTACAAATTTATCAGAGGTATCAGGTTCATGCAATGAATATATTTTCCACAATGCAAATATCTCAAAAACATCCTTGTTGAGAGGCATAAAACTTTACAATATAGGCATCGACAAGTTTCTTGGCAATTCTATTATCACACGACTTTACAAAGCAAACCTCAGTTGTGTTGATGACTTAAGAAACAGACTTAAACCTGATTCAGATTCAGGAAAAGGTGAATGGATTGACTTGTCAGGTTTAATTGCACCTAAAAATGAAATTGAAAAAATCCTTGATGCTATTGAAAATGGCACTATTTCGCGGGTAAGTGATGTACAAAACAAACTCAAAGCATTACATGAATCATACTATGATATTGAATGGAACTGGACAGCCGGACTACTTGAATGGAGATTAGGTAAATCTATCGATGAAATTGAAGTATGTGATATTGAAAATCTCGTCAACAGATGGAAAGAAAGTGTAATTGAATTGGATAACATGCTTTACAACGATGCCAAGAAAGAATTTGAACTTACATCAATGACGGGCTTCGGTACCGACGGCGACTTCAATGTCAAGAAAGCCGATTTCGAAATGGTACGCGGAAATTTTGAAAGCAACAGCCTCGTGGTTGAGATATTATCACATATCAAGAAAAAAACAGCTCTTGGTGAAAGAATGCTTAAAGAATTAAAAGCTTGCTGTTTTTCTAGTGGAAAAATAAATATGCAACAAAAATAGCTGCTATAAAACCTACAAGATCAGCAATTAGCCCGCATGCCAAAGCATGACGGGTTTTTTTAATTCCAACAGAACCAAAATAAACAGCAAGTACATAAAAAGTTGTATCGGTAGAGCCCTGGAAGGTAGAAGCTAAACGCCCTGCAAAAGAATCTGCGCCATAGGTTCTCATTGTATCAATCATCATCCCCCGGGCACCGCTTCCACTTAATGGTTTCATAAAAGCAGTGGGCAAAGCGTCAACGAAATCAGTATTCAATCCTGCTGTTTCAAAGCACCATTTTATTCCTGACACCAGAAATTCAAGTGCACCCGAAGCCCTGAAAACACCAATCGCAACAAGGATTGCAATCAGATAAGGTATTATCTTTACAGCAGTCTTGAAGCCATCGCCTGCACCTTCAATAAACGACTCATATACATTAACTTTCTTCTTCCACGCTAAAAGAATAAAACCAATTATTATCAGGAAAATTGTTAATCCGCTTGCAACATTTGAAATATTGTTGATTTGCTCCTGCTCTAATGTTGAAAAGTACCACATAAGAGAAAAAACAAAGATTGACAATCCTCCAAGCCATGCAAGTATTACTTTATTAAAAAGGTTTATTTTCTGAAAGATGGATACACTTATCAAGCCGGCAAGCGTTGAAAAGAAAGTAGCAATTAAAATCGGGATAAAGATATCGGTTGGATTTACTGCCCCAAGCTGAGCCCTGTAAACCATTACCGAAACAGGAATTATAGTTAAGCCAGATGCATTAAGAACCATAAACATTATCTGAGCATTGGATGCAGTATCGCCCGAAGTATTTGTTTCCTGCATCTCTTTCATTGCCTTGAGCCCCATCGGAGTGGCGGCATTGTCAAGTCCAAGCATATTGGCTGCTACATTCATCGTTATAGATCCGTATGCAGGATGTTTTTTCCCTAACTCAGGAAACAACTTTTGAAAAAAAGGACCAATTATTCGTGATATAATATTTACAACTCCCCCATTCTCCCCCACTTTCATAATTCCCATCCATAAGGTCAAAACTCCCGTCATCCCCAATGAAATCTCAAAACCCGACTTTGCTGATTCAAATGTTGTATTTACCAAAGTTGAGAAAATGGCATAGTCCTGAAAGAAAATCAATTTAACTAAAGCGATTACGAATGAAATTAAAAAGAAAAATATCCAGATGTAGTTTAAGGCCATAAGTCAGTTTTATGTAGTCATTATGATTTTATAAAACTAATAAATTATTAAAACCATCCCATCAACCAGGCTTTTATTATTTTATCAACAAGCCATTTTACACTAAGCTCGTGAATACTATTCATAGGAATCAACTCCTTACCTGAACCGCAGTTTCTCCCTTTATAATGGGAGAAACTGCGGTTCAGGTAAGGAGTTGATTAGAATAATATATTAATAAAGACAAATTTGGAATGTTGAAAAACAATAATCGTTTTATCTCTTATTAAAATTTAAGTAAGAAGTAAAAGAGAGAAATAGGTTGAAGAATGAAATAAAAATTCTAATTTTATATTATATAAAGGCTTGAGTATATAGTCCGCAAATATTTATTTCAACCACAAATAAAATTGATAGCTAATTTTTTGAATATGATCAAAAAAATAAAATATTTAATACTTGCTTTCTCTCTAATATTTAACGTCTTAATATGCCGGGCACAATCTGAATTCAAGTTTGGCATTTCAATGGGACCAGTTGTTCCAATTGGAGATTTTAAAAACATTGATAACAATTCTTTCAACTCGGGATATGCAAAAACAGGCTTTTCATTAACAGTTGACGGCAATTATTACATTCACAACAGAGTTGCAATATCAGCAGCTTTTCACTTCGGAAATTCAGCAATCGATGGTTCATTATACAGCAATCGCCTGTATAATGAATTGGCAGCATATCTTCCTCCAATTGAAGAGAAATCTGAAGAAGTAAAATTCACAATCAATGAATGGCTATGGGCTGCTCCGCTAATTGGAGCAAAATATAATTATCCTGTTTCAATAAACAAGATATATGTTGAAGTCGGAGCTTTTACAGGAGTATCATTTACTCAGATACCTGACCAAAATTTGTTTTATCTTGACGGAAAGAATGACAGGGAAATTCTATCTCAAAATGTAGAAGACAAGGTTATAACTGTTCCGATAATGCTGAATGGGGGTATAAGGTTTAAAATCAATAAAAGAATGCAGTTTAGTATTACTTCAGAATATTATTATACGCGGGTTGACTTTACTCATGTCAGTTATATCAAACTTGATAATTCAGTAGAAAACACAGAATTATTTAAAAACTCATTCAGCGTTCCAATCCGGACAATAAATTTTAAAGCAGGGTTAATTTACAATTTATAAAAGTCAATTAATCTGTCTACTAACCTGTTAGAAAAATTGTTGCATTTTGTTTTTTAAAATTGTAATCTTTAAAAATATTATAGTAATATTGCACAAGTATTGGCTGACCGTATTTTTACATGACGGTCATTAATAGGGAATGCCGTGAGATTCGGCAACAGTACCCGCTGCTGTAAGTCCTGTTAATTTTTACAACAATTCTTTTGCCACTGTTCAATAAATCGAATGGGAAGGCGTTGTAGAAAGGGATAAGTCAGAAGACCTGCCAATAGATTTAAAATATTTTTTGCTTTCGGGAAAAAAGGCATTAATGATAAATACTCGTAAATATCATTTCTACTTAATTTCAGAAAGTTCATAGTGTACTTTTTTTAACTTAAATATTTATTGAAATGAAAAATTTATTAAAACACTTATGGGCAATAACTTTTTTAGGTTTTGTATTTGCTTCTTGTTACGATGAAAATTCAGCTCCTGTAGTAATCTCAGACAATCTTACTGACACTACTATCCATGTTGGGAATGAATTGATTCTTGAATCAGAAATTCAGTCTGACTATGTGTTCAATTATGAATGGTACATCAACAATGAATTAAAAAGTTCAGAACCTGTATTTGTTTTCACACCTGGAATATCAGGGGAATACAAGGTCAAGGTTTTAGTTGAAAATAAATATGGAAAGGATAGTATTGAAACAATGATAACAGTACTTCCACGAATACTGAACATTGACTTTGAAAACCTTACATTAGGCAGCAACAATTACTGGAACGGCTCAGACGGCACAGGCAGCTTCAGCTCAGGTATTGCTAATTTTAAGAACACCTACGATGCATCATTTATGTATTGGGAAGGGATGAGCTACTCAAATATGCACGATGCCGAAACAGCAGGATATGGTAATCAATACAGTGTTTTCAATAAAGATAACGGAGAAAACAAATTCTCTGTATATTATTATATGATGATGAACGACCCTGCAATTGAGTTTACCAATAATCAACTTATCGAAGTACAAAGCATAGATATTTGCAATACTACTTATACAGCTCTTTCAATGAAAAACGGTGATGCTTTTTCAAAGAAATTCGGAGGAGAAACAGGAAATGACAAAGACTTTTTAAAAGTTACAATTGAAGGATATGATTTATCGGGCAAGGTTATTTCTTCTTTGGATGTGTATTTAGCAGATTTCAGATCTGATAATAATTCAGAAGACTATATAATTAGCACCTGGAAGAAAATTAATATTTCTTCATTGGGAGCAGTAAATAAGCTTGGATTCAAATTTGAATCAAGCGATAAGGGTGACTGGGGAATTAACACACCCTGCTACCTTTGTTTGGATAACATTGCTTATTATGAAAATGAAGATCTCTTAATAAATAAACAGAACTAAAAAAATTGTGTTGAAAATGTCAGTTTGCCAAACTGATTAAAAACAAAAAGGCCGGTATATCCGGCCTTTTTTTATATCTGAAAAGAAATTACTTCTTGATACTTGCTTTGTAATCGTTGAATGATTGAATATTATCGTTGCAGGTTTTTAAATATGAATTGGCAATTTCATTTAAAGCATCATATTTTAAAACATCCTGAAACAAAGGAATTGCTTGTGTAAACTTAGCAACAGCAAGTTCCATATTTTTAAGATAATCTTCAGGCTTGCCGGTTGAAGCTGCCTTTGCAAGTTCATTAGCTTCGTTAAAAGGAACAGAAGCTTTGTTCAGCATAGGAGCAGTAAGCATCTTTAGCATTTTAGGAAGATTCTTGCTGTCAGGATACTTTGCGATAGCATCAATCAAAACTTCCTGCATTTTATCTTCTTTACCTGCCTCTTTATAAATATCAGCCATATATAAAGCACATATGTCTTCTTTGTATTTAAGTTCAATCGATTTCTGGAAATAGCTCATAGCTACATCATTCTTGTTCATTTTGCTGGCAGCCAAAGCCATATTAAAAGCAGTTGAACCGTCATTAGCAGCTTCTTCACCTCCTTTAGCCAAATATTTTTCCAGATAGCTGAAAGCTGATTCATAGTCTTTTTGTTTAAGAAATTCTGATGCAGCATATTTAAAGCTACTTGTGTAAAGACTTTTAGTGTTAATATCGTCAGCAATGCCTTCTTCTCCTGAATTAAGATACTTTTCCCATTGATTGATTGCTTCTACATAATTCTTGTTACGGAATGCTTCATTACCATTGTTTTTAGCTTGTAAGCCTTCACTCAAATCCTGCGCAAATACCGACACAGATAATAAAAACATAACTACAAATAAATAATTCTTCATACTGTTATAATATTAAAAAATTGATTACTAATATTTCACGATTTCCAAAGATAATTAAAATGATTTTTTATCAAAATCTTTTAATAAAATTTGTCAATCTAAACCAATTACAATAAAAACTGTGCCAAATTATTAATTAAGGATTATACAGATCTGTATGTCGGAATTTAAGTATTTCAACTACCATCTTTTTATAGTTCCGGGCGATAGCATTATCCGGCTCTAAATCAAGAACTTTATTGAGTTTATTAAGTGCTTCACCCCATTCCTGATTTTTATAATTAATCTTTGCTAAAAGCAATAAAACATCAATATCATTATCATTTTTTTTAAATAATGAGGATGCAATTAATAGAGATTCATTTATTTTACCTTCTTCAAATAGTTTATTTGCTTGTAATATAGTATTTTCCATTATTGTATCATTTTAAATTTTTTAATTCGTTTATGAGATTGACTTTTCCCTGAGCCCTTCTTACAATTTCATTATAAGTTCGGGCAATAATATCATCATTATCAGCAAAATCGCAATCCAATTCTATAGTATTCAATAATGATGAAGAATATTCATAAGAGAGATTACTTTTTGCACAAATAAAAAAAACAGGTCTATTAATTTTTTCTGCAAATCTAATTATTTCCCCTGTAACCTTACCTGAAAAGGATGTGTTGTCCAAAATACCTTCACCGGTAAAAATTACATCACATAGTTCGGCTTTAGTAAAAAACCCTGATAATTCAAGAATAAAATCTGCACCTTTTTCAATATCAGCATGAAATAAAGCACTAAAAGAAGCAGCAATTCCTCCTGCAGCGCCACCACCCTTTAAGTATGAAATGTCTTTGCCTGATGTTTGGAATAAAGCTCCTGCAAATAATGAAAGATTTTTATCAAGTATATTTACTTCTTTGGTGGAAGCACCTTTCTGGGGACCGAAAATAATCGCAGATCCTTGTTTCCCGACAATTGGATTCTCAACATCAGTAAGAACAGTAATTTCTATTCCTTTAAGAAGAATTTCAGCTTCAGTTGAATCAATAAAAGTCACTTGTCCTGTTGCAGAACCGTTTCCTTTGACAATCTTTTCATCCTTATAATAAAAATTAACTCCCAGAGCCATTAATGCGCCCATTCCTCCGTCAACAGTAGCACTACCCCCTAACCCAAGTATAATCTTTTTGGCTCCGGCTTCAACAGAAGCCCTGATAAGCTGTCCGGTACCATAAGAAGAAGCTTTCAAAGCTGAATATTCTTCGGGTTTGAGAAGTTGTAAGCCGGAAGCAGAAGACAAATCAATAATTGCTGTTCCATATTTATTAAGGAAGAAGCCACTTTGAATTTCTCTTCCAAGAGGATCTTCAACCCGGCATGGAAAGAAATCGGCCTTTATAATACGGGCAATAACGGGAGCTGTATTGTCGCCTCCGTCAGCAACAGGCATATTAATAATTTCAAAATCAGAAACAGAAGATAGCCCGGCAGAAATAGCTTCTGCAAATTCAAACGAAGAAAGGGAGCCTTTCATTGAATTAGGTGCAACTAGAATTCTCATTGAAAATCACCCCTGGAAACCTGTTGTATTCCTTTAATATTTTTCAACTTATGCATCAGAAATTCAAGGTGTTCAACATTATTAACATAGACACGCAAGGTGCCTTCAAATACTCCGTTTTTTGTATCGACATTAACAGAGCGCATTTGAACACCAACATCCTTAGCAATGATATATGAGATATCAGCCACTATTCCATCTCTGGCTGATCCTGAAAGATGAATAGTAGCCTGGAAGGAGTTGAACTGCTTTGTCTGTCTCCACATAGCTTTAATGAAGCGATATGGATATCTTTCATACATTTGCTTGGCATTAGGACAATTAACCCTGTGTATTTTAATACCTTCCCTGATAGTAATGAATCCAAATATATCGTCACCAAAGATAGGACTACAACACTGAGCAAGCTTGTAAACCACGTTTTTCAGGTCTTTGTCAATAATGAGAAATTCGTTTCCTGAATCAAAAGAAAGATTTTCTACAACCTTTTTAGGCAGCAATTCACCAAGAACATCTTTTGCTTTGGTATCGGCATCTTCGTTACCTTTTATAACATTCTTAAGTTCAAGGGCTTCAATCTTACCTAATGAAACATTATAAAACAAGTCCTGAGCAGATTTTATTTTAAAATGAGAAAGCAATTGACGGAGGATTTCATCATTATATTCAAGTTTCCAGTTTTTGAATTTCCTTTTTACAATTTCCTTTCCGTTTTCAGCTTCTCTTTTTTTCTCTTCATTCAGGCTGGCTTTAATTCTTGTCTTTGCCTTTGAAGTTACAACAAAATCAAGCCAGTCGAGCTTTGGTCTTTGATTCGAAGAGGTTTCAATAGAAACCTGATCACCATTTTTCAGTTTATACTTAATGGTTACCTTTTTTTGGTTTACTTTTCCACCCACACATCTGTCTCCCAGATCAGAATGAATTTCATAAGCAAAATCAAGAATAGTAGATCCTGCTTGTAATTTTTTCAGGTCGCCCTTAGGAGTAAAAATATAAATCTCATCATCATAAATATTTGATTTGAAATCTTCGATGACCTCATTAGTATCGCCGGTTGAATTTTCAAGCATTTCCCTGATTCCTTTAAGCCATTTATCGAGCTCATCGTTTCCTTTTCCTCCTTTATATTTCCAATGTGCAGCAAGTCCTTTTTCAGCAACTTCATCCATTCTTCTTGTTCTGATTTGCACTTCAACCCATTTACCAAGAGGTCCCATTACTGTTGTATGCAATGATTCATAGCCGTTGGATTTAGGAATAGAAATCCAGTCGCGCATACGTTCAGGATTAGGCTGATATTCTTCAGTTACGATTGAGTAAACCTGCCAGCATTCAGATTTCTCATTGGCTAAATCTGAATCCAGAATAATTCTGATTGCAAATAAATCAAATACCTCTTCAAAAGTCACCCTTTGCTTTTTCATTTTATTCCAGATAGAATAAATTGATTTGGTACGGGCTTTCATTTCAAACTTAAATCCTTTTAACTTAAGTTTAAGTTCAATAGGTTTAACAAAAGCACTAACGAAATTCTTTCTTTCTTCAACAGTTTCTTCAAGTTTCTTGACAATATTTGAATACTCTTCAGGGCGCAGATATTTTAAAGAAGCATCTTCAAGCTCTGTTTTAATATTATAAATGCCCATCCTGTGAGCAAGTGGAGCATAAAGAAAAGAAGACTCACTAGCATACTTTTCCTGCAATTCAGCAGGCAAATTATCAAGGTGTCTCATATCCTGAAGTCTGTCAGCTATTTTGATAAGAACAACCCTGAAATCGCCTGATAAAGCAAGTAAAAGCCGTCGGAAGTTTTCTGAGTGAATAGAAATAGTAACAGTATCGATAGAGTTTATTTTAAAGAGGCCATCGAGAAGTTGCATTACCTGATCACCAAAAAGCAGAGGCAATTTAGAAATTAGGTTATCCTTTTCATGGGTGCTTTCAAAAACATTATGAAGTAAAGCAGCAACAACAGGATCGGTGCCCAGACCAATTTCAAGGGCAACAATTTTAGCAACTGCCAATGAATGAAAGATAATCGGACCGCCTGTTTCCCATGAAGTATCACCAAGAATTTCATAAGCTGCACGGGCAGCATCCTCTACCTTCTTTAAATCAATATTCTGATTATTCTTTTTAAAAAGTGTAAGCGTCTCCTGCAAAACAACTTCAAAGCCGGCATTATCTTCCATGATGATAGTTTTAAATATTTAAAAGAATACCCTCCAAACAAAAATAAAAATAAAAGAATGTAATATAGATATAAAAAATCCTGCTTTTTATGGAAGCAGGATTTAGTAATCTATATTTAAGATATTAAAATCTGTCTTCCAGAATTTTCTTAATCTCGATTATCCCTATTAGTTTATTTTCGCCAATATTGATATCTCCCCGTTCTTCCATTCTTTCAACAATTTCTTCAATTGTGGTTACTGGAATCTTATAATCACGAAGTCTGGTTTTCAGACCAAGAGATTCGAAAAATTCAACAGTTTTTGCAATAGCCGCATCAATAACATATTTTTCATCATGGCCTTCAATTCCCCATACCCGTTGAGCATACTGAATGATCTTATTCTTCTTGGATTCTCTCATAATATTCATCACACCGGGGAGAACAATTGCAAGAGTACGGGCATGATCAACGCCGTGTAGAGCTGTAATTTCATGTCCGATCATATGAGAAGTCCAGTCTTCGGGAACACCACTTTTAATAATACCGTTGAGAGCCATAGCAGCGCTCCACATAAAGTTGGCACTTGCATCATAATCAGCAGGATTCATATATACCTTCGGACCTTCCTCAATTAATGTAAGCAAAATGCTTTCAGCAATACGATCCTGAAGTTTGGCATTAACCGGATAAGTAAGGTATTGCTCAATCACATGTACAAATGCATCAACAATACCGTTTCCTATTTGCTGTTGGGGTAAAGAAACAACAACTTCGGGATCAAGAACTGAGAATACAGGAAGCACTAGGGGTGAACCGAAAGAAAGTTTTTGCTTGTATTCAGCCCTGGTAATAACAGAATTGCCATTCATTTCAGTACCTGTGGCAGGCAATGTCAGTACAACACCAATTGGCATTGCTTCAATAACTTCATCATTATGAGCCAGGATATCCCAAGGATCAATCCCCTGATAATAATAAGCTGCAGCAATAAATTTCGTTGCATCAACAACAGAACCCCCGCCTACTGCCAATAAGAAATCTATATTATTTTCTTCAATAATTTCCAAAGCCTTCATACATTTTTCATAAGTAGGATTTGGCTCTATTCCTGAAAACTCGTAGAATTCAATATCTCCCAATGCCTCAATTACCTGATCGTAAATTCCGTTTGTCTTTATGCTTCCACCGCCATAAATCAACAAAACTTTTGAATCCTCAGGAATTTCATCTGCTATAGAAGCAATCTGACCCTTACCAAATAAAATCTTTGTATGGTTATAAAAAACAAAGTTGTTCATAAGTATTCTTACTTTTGTATTAGATTTATTATTTTAATAGCAAAAATAAAAAAATGACAATTCAATCAAAAAATAACGACAACGGAAATTCATTTGAATATCGTTTAAAAGAAGTTTCTGATGATGAAATTATTCATATTTTAAAATTCAGGGAACATTACCAGCCTCAGGCTGTTAAGGATGCAATAAAAGAAGCCCTTCACCGTGGGATAATTTCATCAATTGAAGATCTTGACAAAGATGAGTTCAAACCTCTGCCTCTGCCTCCTAAAAGTATTTTCCCCATTGGATATACAGATGCTCAGAACATTGCACTTTTTAAAGGTTTGTGCAGAACGTTTTATATAATAGGGATAATTCCTTTGATTTATGCTTTCTTTTTATTCCGTGAACATTTGATATTTCAGGCAGTATCATCTTTGATAATCGGGCTTTCTTTCTTGTTTATAATTTACAAAACCGAGAAGACTAAACTCGTATTGCTGACGCAACTAATTTTAGGTCTTAATATTCCATTAATAATATATACAATATATTATTTTACATCACATGATAGTTTAAAGAAAATGGATTATGCTGCAATAATTATTATTGTTTTGATAATCTTGTATATCTCGCTGTATTTGTATAAAATCACGAATCATTTAACTAAAAGTGCCGGAAAGTAATATATTTACATTTTACCGATAGTTATTAGCCGTTAATCGATTAAGAATTCCAATAATGAAATCGTCAATATACTTTTGGTGTATAATTTTTAAAAACACTAAAATGAAAACATTAAAAATAAGTTCATTATTTATATGGCTGGGGATACTTTTAGCTTCATTACTTACATCCTGTACCTCTGATATAAACAGAAGCAAGTTGGGTTATGTAGATAAAAGCTATGAATTTGATGATTTTAAAAAGATAAAACTAGAAGGGGGTTATAATGTAAAACTCATTCAGGGTGATTCATGTCAGGTAACAGTATCCGCATCAGAAGATCTGCAGAGGAATATAAAAGTAACTGTTGAAGATGAATTACTACATATTAAAACACAAATAAAGAATATTGGTACTGAAGAAGTTAAAATAACAATTGCATTTAAAAACATTGAGGATATAAAAGTTGAAGGGGGAGTTATGATGACTACTCCTCAAAGCATTAATCTGAATAATCTGTCATTAAATGTTGAAGGGGGAGCAAGCATTGAAATGCAGATGTATGCTGATACTTTCAGGGCTAAAGCTGCCGGAGGAGTAAACATGGAGTTTTCGGGAAAGGTAAATACGTTTTCAGCAATTTCAGAAGGGGCTGCAAACATCGATGCTGATCACCTCGAATCGCAGGATGTTACATGCAGAGTCTCAGGTATAGGAAATGCTTCAGTATATGCATTAAAAAACCTTAATGCTTCAGTAGATGGTGTTGGCAAAATAGGTTACAGGGGAGATCCTGAAATAATAAAAAAAGTAAATGGCATTGGGGCCGTTTATAAAAGATAAACACTGCGTTTTTATGGTATAATAGCTACCATGACAGCTTTAATAGTATGCAACCTGTTTTCTGCCTGATCAAAAACTATTGAAGCACTACTCTCAAACACATCATCAGTAACTTCCAGGGCATCCATTCCATATTTCTCATAAATCTTTTTTCCAATAGAAGTATTAACATCATGGTATGCCGGAAGGCAATGCAAGAATTTAACATCGGGGTTTCCTGTCATTTTTAAAATGTTATCATTTACCCTGTAAGGATTTAATAGTTTAATTCTGCTTTCCCAAACTTCTTCTGGCTCTCCCATCGATACCCACACATCAGTATAAAGAAAATCGCAATCAGAAACAGCTTCCTGAACATCTTCAGTAATTTTAATTTTAGCACCGCTTTCCGCAGCAATTCTTTGACATAACTCAACAAGATTGTTTTCAGGTTGGCAAGAAACAGGAGCAGCAGCCCTGAAATCAATTCCCATAATTGCTGACCCCACCATAAGTGAGTTTCCCATATTATTTCTGGCATCGCCGAGATAGCAAAGTTTAACTTTGTCAAGAGGTTTTTTGACATGTTCTTTAATTGTCATCAAATCGGCCAAAACCTGAGTAGGATGAAATTCATCAGTCAATCCGTTAATTACCGGTACTCCGGCATATCTGGCAAGCTCTTCAACAATATTTTGTCCAAAGCCCCTGTATTCAATCGCATCAAACATTCTTCCAAGAACTCTGGCAGTGTCTTTCATACTTTCCTTATATCCTATCTGTGAACCAGTAGGACCGAGATAAGTAACATGGGCTCCCTGGTCATAAGCTGCAACCTCAAAAGCGCATCTGGTACGTGTAGACGTCTTTTCAAAGATTAAAGCAATGTTTTTACCCTGAAGTCTCATTTCTTCAATTCCGGTCATCTTTTCCCTTTTAAGTTTCTGTGCAAGATCCAGGATAAACTCTATTTCATCCTTTGTAAAATCCAACAGTTTAAGGAAGTTCCTATTCTTTAATCTCATGATCACTAATTTTAATTTGAGAATAAAATTACCATAAAAACAAAAATACTTTTAATTACAGTACAACGTTTAATCAAAAAAAAAATAATCTCTCATCATTGTCATCAATTTTGATAAATTTGCATTTGAAATTAAACAATCCAAATACCCTTATGACCGAAAGGAGTAAGACAACCATAAAAAAGACTGAAAGCAAGGCAGGATCTTCAGGATCAAAAGCTTCGAATTCAAATCGTAACGATAAATTCAAAGTTATTTTTGGATTATTCCTGATTGCTTTATCAATATATTTATTCCTTGCATTTTTCAGTTTCCTTTTTAATTCAGGAGAAGACCAGAGTGTTCTTAAGATGGGATGGGTAAAGATGATTAAAGACCCTGAAATTAAAGTACAAAACATAACTGGCAAGACCGGGGCTTGGATTGCGAATCAATTTATCAACAACTGGTTTGGCGTGTCTGCTTTCATTCTGATATATCTTTTAATAATCTATAGCTTAAAGCTTTTAAGCCAAAAAATACCCGGGTTACTTTCAAAGTCAATCAAATCACTGATACTGATGTTATGGTTGTCAGTTGCATTAGGATATGCGTTTGAAAGTAAGTATCACTCATCAAGTCTTTATCTGGGAGGAACATACGGATATTATGTTGCTATATGGATGAATTCCATAATAGGTAAGGTTGGTTCTTTTTTTATAATACTTCTTACATTACTGATATACTTAGTGTTTGTAGTAGAAGGCTTTGTCAACTACTTCAAAAAACCGTTTGTAGAAAAGTTAACTCCGGATAAGTCTATATTTAAGAAGAAAGAAGATCATGCGTTGACAGATATTCCTTCACCAAAGAAAGAAAAGAAAATAGAGAATATAATATTTGATAAATTTTCAGAAAGTGATTCAAAGAAAGAAGAAAAGCAAGAAATAAATCTTGATTTTGAAGATGATATTGATGAAGAATATGACGATGAGCTCATCATTGAAAAAGAAATTCCTGAGCAGCAAAATCAATATTCAAAAAGTGCATCTGTTAAAAACAATAACCCAATTATAACAATTGAAAAAGATAAAGATGCTTCAGTTGACGATGAAGGAGAAGAATATGATAACGGGTGGAATGAAGAAACAATGGGCGAATATGACCCTACTCTTGATTTATCTCAATATCAGTTTCCTCCGTTAGATCTTCTTGAAGATTACTCTAACCTTAAATCAGAAGTAAGTGATGAAGAACTGATTGAAAACAAGAATAAGATTGTTGAAACCCTCAAGAATTTCAAGATTGATATAGTTAAGATAAAAGCGACAATTGGTCCAACAGTAACATTATATGAAATAATACCGGCGCAGGGTATCAGAATATCAAAAATTAAGAACCTTGAAGATGATATAGCATTAAGCCTTGCTGCCTTAGGAATCAGAATTATTGCCCCAATTCCGGGGAGAGGAACAATTGGGATTGAAGTTCCAAACCGCCAGCCCCAGGTTGTTTCAATGCGTTCTATACTTGGTTCAAAGAAATTCCAGGAAACAACTGCTGAACTGCCTATTGCAATGGGTAGAACAATTTCAAATGAAATTTTCGTATTCGACCTTACAAAAATGCCTCACATACTTGTTGCAGGAGCAACAGGTCAGGGTAAGTCGGTTGGATTAAATGCAATTATCACTTCATTACTTTACAAAAAGCATCCTTCTCAAATTAAATTTGTATTTGTTGATCCTAAAAAAGTAGAGCTTAATTTATATGCATCCCTTGAAAAGCATTTTCTTGCCAAGCTACCTGATGCTGATGAACCTATCATTACTGACGTAGAAAAAGTAAAAGCTACGTTAAATTCTGTAGGTATAGAAATGGACAACAGGTATGAGCTTTTAAAAAGTTCTCACACAAGAAATCTGAAAGAATATAACAGAAAGTTCATTCAAAGAAAGCTCAATCCTGAAAAGGGACACAGGTTTCTCCCCTACATTGTTGTAGTTATTGATGAGTTTGCTGACCTTATCATGACAGCAGGAAAAGAAATAGAGTTTCCTATTGCTAGAATTGCTCAAATGGCCAGGGCTATCGGGATACACATGGTAATAGCAACACAACGTCCTTCAACCAATATAATAACAGGAGTTATAAAAGCTAACTTCCCATCAAGAATAGCCTTTAAGGTTGCTTCAATGATTGATTCAAGGACAATTTTAGACCAACCCGGAGCCAATCAGCTTATTGGCAAGGGAGATATGCTTTTTGCTTCAGGAAGTGAAATCGTAAGATTACAATGTGCTCTAGTAGATACTCCTGAAGTTGAAAGAGTTTGTGAACACATTGCTTCACAACAGTCATATCCTTCTGCCTATATTCTTCCTGAATATTATGGCGAAGACAATGATGGACCGGGTGCAATTGATTTGAATCAGAAAGATGAATTCTTTGATGATGCAGCCCGCTTGGTAGTATTAAATCAACAAGGATCAACTTCCATGATACAAAGACGCTTTTCAATTGGATACAACAGAGCAGGCAGAATAATGGACCAGCTTGAAGCTGCCGGAATCGTAGGCCCAAGTGAAGGAAGCAAGCCCAGAAAAGTTTTTTATCAGGATGAATACAGTTTGGAACAGAAATTGAATTCACTATAATCGTATAAAATAAATATCATTTTCAATTTAAAAATTAAAAATTAAGCAATGAAAAGGTTGTTATCATTATTAATTATCAGCTTAGTAACTTTTCAATCATTCTCACAGGTAGATCAGAAAGCAAAAGCAGTGCTTGATAAAGTATCTGAAAAAACAAGAAATTATCCGAGTATAAATGCAACATTTGAATTTATCATGCAAAATGATGCTGCCGGTTTGAAAGAATCAAACGAAGGCTCACTTATACTTCAAAAAGACAAGTACAAATTAATGCTCAGTGGGATAGAAATATATTCAGATGGCAAGACCCAGTGGACATACATGAAAGATGCAGGAGAAGTTAATATAAACAATGCAGAAACAGGTGATGAAGAAGCAATAAATCCTGCAACCATTTTTACCATATATGAAAAAGGATTTAAAAACACATATCTCGGAGAGTTTACCAATGGCTCAAAGAAAACACATAAAGTAGAGCTGGTTCCATCTAATAAAATGGAATTTACGAAACTAATAATTGAAATTGATCAGGCGACAAACCAAATTATGAATGCCAGGATGTTTGGTAAGGACGGCAATGTTTACACAATAAAAGTTAAAACAATGGTAACTACCAATAATTATCCTGCAACCACATTTACTTTTGATCCAAAGAAAAATCCAGGAGTAGAAGTTATTGATATGAGATAATTCAGGGTTTTAAAAAGCTTTCTACTGCAAGTCTGTAGGAATCAAGTCCAAATCCCATTATACTTCCTTTGCATACAGGACCAATTAACGATTCATGTCTGAAGTTTTCTCTTGTCAGAATATTTGAAATATGAACTTCAACAACCGGGACTTTTATCCCGGATATTGCATCCCTAATAGCAATTGAAGTGTGAGTGTAAGCACCGGCGTTAATAATAATTCCGTTACTGTCGAAACCAAAATTATGTATTTGATTAATAATCTCACCTTCGACGTTTGACTGAAAATATTCAAAATTTATCTCTGGATATATTTTTTTTAGTTCCAGAAAGTAGTTTTCAAAGCTATGTTCGCCGTATATGCTCTTTTCTCTTATCCCTAAAAGATTTAAATTTGGACCATTTATTATAATTATTTTCATTTTTCACAAAAATTTTATTTGTATTCAAAAATAAAAAAGTAAATTGTTAAAAAAAAGATA
The DNA here is from genome assembly GCA_017998095.1 of Prolixibacteraceae bacterium. Next base: position 23,279 of record JAGODU010000047.1, read on the forward strand.
GACTTATCAGAACCGAAATTATTGATAATTGTTTATCTTTTAGACTAAAATAAATAAATTATGAAATGGGATGATAGCATTAAAGGGTTTGAAGATTATTTAAGATTAGAAAAAGCCCTATCTCAAAATTCTATTAACGCGTATATCAATGATATAAACAAGTTAATGGAATTCTTGAAAAACACTTTCAAAGGAATAACTCCTCAAAAAGTAAAATTAAATCATTTGAAAAGTTTTATCGAATGGTTGAATGAACGAGGTGTAAGTCCGCGTACACAAGCACGGACAATCTCAGGTATTAAATCTTTCTATAAGTTTCTGCTTATTGAAGAAAAGATCAACAGTGATCCTACTTCTTTATTGGAATCACCAAGAATAGGAAGAAAATTACCTGACATACTAAGTTTGGATGAAATTGACTCACTTATCAATGCAATTGAAGTAGACAAACCTGAAGGACAAAGGAACAAAGCTATTCTTGAAACATTGTACAGTTGTGGGTTAAGGGTTTCCGAACTAGTAAATTTAAAATTGAGTAATTTGTTTTTTGAACAGGGTTACGTAAAGATTGAAGGAAAATCGAACAAAGAAAGATTAGTACCAATCAGTAATCGTGCAATAGCAGAAATTAACAAATATCTTGAAGGTTACAGAAAAACCTTACGGATTACTCCAAGTGCTCAGGATATAGTTTTTGTTAACCGCAGAGGGCAAATTTTAAGCAGGGTTATGATATTTACAATAATCAAGAATCTTGCAGAAAAGGTAGATCTTAAAAAGAAGATCAGTCCTCATACTTTCAGGCATTCGTTTGCAACTCATCTGATTGATGGAGGTGCTGATTTAAGAGCTGTACAGGAAATGCTTGGTCATGAATCAATATTGACTACTGAAATTTACACTCATCTTGATCGTGAATATCTCAAAGATACTATAAGTCAATTTCATCCACGCTCATAAATGACAACTTTTTAATATAAATAAAAAAGCCGGCTTTTAAACCGGCTTTTTATTTATATGTAATTACTACATTAGTTATGCAAGGCGAGCTTTTAAAGCTTCATACTGTTCTTTCATTTCTTTTGGAAGGTGGCTTCCAAACTTAGCCTGATGTTCAGCAATAAGTTCACATTCGTCAAGCCATGCTGACTTGTCAACTTTAAGAAGTTCATCCATATTTTCAGCTTGTCCAGCAAGACCTTCGATATTGATATCTTCTTTTTTAGGTACAAAGCCTATTGGAGTTTCAACAGCGTCAACATTACCAAGTACACGGTCGATAATCCAACCCAATACACGAATATTGTCACCATAACCTGGCCATAACCATTTACCGTCGGCACTCTTTCTGAACCAGTTTACATTGAAAATCAAAGGAAGCTTACTCTTATCCGGAGCAATCTGCTCAATCTTTGACCAATGTGCAAAATAATCGCCCATGTGATATCCGCAGAATGGTAACATTGCAAACGGGTCACGACGAACACCTGCTTTAAGTCCGATTGCAGCTGCAGTTACTTCTGAACCTACAATTGAACCCATGAATACACCATGATTCCAGTTAAATGACTGGTAAACAAGTGGTACAGTACCCGGACGGCGACCACCGAAAAGTATTGCTGAAATAGGAACACCTGCTGGATCTTCCCATGCAGGATCAATAGCAGGACACTGTCCGGCAGGAGCAGTAAAACGAGCATTTGGATGTGCTACCAATTCTCCGCTTGCTGGATCATGTTCTTTATTTTTCCAATTGATTGTACCTGCAGGAACATCAGTTCCAATACCTTCCCACCAGATATCACCATCAGGTGTAACACCTACGTTTGTGAAAATGGTGTTCTTAGCTGCACTTAACATTGCATTTGGATTAGTATCCATTGATGTAAAAGGAGCTACACCAAAGAAACCTGCTTCAGGATTGATAGCACGTAAAACACCATCCTTATCAAATTTCATCCATGCGATATCATCACCTACTGTTTCAACTTTCCATCCCGGAATAGTTGGAATCAACATTGCCAGGTTTGTTTTTCCGCAAGCACTTGGGAAAGCAGCAGCAATATATTTTTTAACACCCTTAGGATTAGTAATACCCATGATAAGCATGTGCTCTGCAAGCCATCCTTCTCTTTTAGCCATATTTGAAGCTATACGAAGAGCAAAACATTTCTTGCCAAGAAGTGCGTTACCGCCGTAACCTGAGCCATATGACCAGATTTCATTAGTTTCAGGGAAATGTGAAATATATTTATCATCAATATT
>JAGODU010000048.1 GCA_017998095.1 Prolixibacteraceae bacterium
CACTTATCATGGATTCGTTGGGGACGGGAGGGTATTTCACCACGAACCGTGATAATTCAATGGATATTTATAAATACAAAACAATATTTCCCCAGATATTTTATGCAGATCTTCAGAAGGACAATCAATATTGCTTCCGGTTCAGTGACACCGGTTCAATACAGATTGACACATTATTCCTCAGATATATGTGGGATTTTGGCGATGGCAAAAAATCTGCCGGAGCTGAAGCCGGACATTGTTTCCCTGGCCCTGGCAGATATAATCTCAAGCTTGATATAGTAGATAAAGCCCAGGGCAACCTCTTCTTTACAAAACTTCTTCTGGAGGTTGATCTCAGGGATGTTGAGCAGCCATACATTAATTCACCTGATGCTCTAATTGCCGGTGATACTGTAAATTTCGATGCTCTGAAATCATATCTTCCCGGTTATGATGTAATTAGTTACACATGGGATTTCGGGGACGGTAACAGGGGGCAGGGAGAGCAGGTAAAGCATGCTTTCAGTAAACCCGGTACATTTACTGTCAGGATGGGAGTGAAATTAAGGTCTGTATCAACAGGAGATATTCATGATGAAGGCATTTCAAAAAAGGTGACTGTTCTGAACAATCAGGCTGAAAGAACTGCCTGGCTGGCCGGCAGGGAGTCGGGGTTTAAAGGATATTCCGATTTCAGGAAGAACAGTAATCTGCAGGTAAGGACAATCTATTCGGCAGAGAATGAATCCAAAAAAGATATTGTTTATCTGGTTGAGCTTATGACCTCGAAAGAGCGAACAGGTACAACCAGCAGTGTATTCAGGAATATAACACCCAAATACATAATCAGGGAGGAAATGGATCCTTCAACGGGATCATGGCGTTATCATATTGCTGATGAGCAGATGGATCTGATGTCGGCTTATCCTTACTGGTCTGAAATGAGAGGTTCAGGTTTCAGGGATGCACGGGTACGGATGAAGGTAATCACTGATCCGATCCGGAAAGAGCTTATCAGTCTGCTTAAGAATTACGGTATATCGGATGAATTTTACTTTGACAATTACAACAGGTTGCGGGCAAATGCCTATCTGATGTTAGACCAGATAGTTATGCTTATGAACCGTAATCCGGCGCTGAGGCTTGAGATAGGTGTTCATACGGATAATACAGGATCCGCAGCAACCAATCTTAGGCTCTCCCAGACCCGTGCCCAGGTAATGGTAAATTATCTGATCAACAGGGGTATCGAGAGTAAGAGGCTGGCAGCCAAAGGTTATGGCGGAGCAAAGCCGATCACTCACAATACGAGCGAATCAGGCAGGAAAATGAACAGGAGGATTGAGCTGAATGTGATAAATTAGAGGCGCAACGCCGCCTTCGTTAAAACTTCGGCGGCCAAAGGGAACAGCAGCTGATTAATAATATAAAGGTGTCTCAAAAGGGCACCTTTGTTTGTTAATAACTAAGATATGGTACCGGATAACCAGTTAATATTTTTCTCTATATTTCCATATATTTGTACCTGATTTTGTCAGATAAAAGGTATTCAATAACATAAGGATGGAAGTTTAAAGCTGAAAACGCTTTAAATTTTGTTTTAATAAAGAAATATGTATGAATACAAATGTGACTGACGGGGCGGAAGCATGCTCAAAGGGCAACAGACAAATTCAGGAACAGATCCTGAATTAAGAGCCCGGAACCAGGTATATTTTATTACATTCTGTTAAAACCAGTCCATTTAGAAATTAAATAAAATATATTATATTAATTCTTAATGAATTGCATTATTAATTTAAAATTTGTTAATTTTGTTATCAATAAAATAGCAAAAGTAAATATTATATTTCATGCCAGATCAGGAAGGCCCGTCTGGCATTTTTGTGTAGTGGATTTATGAAAAGGGGATTAATAGCATTTCTTTTATCGGTATGTTCATCTTTAGTATTTTCTCAAATAGTTCTTACTATTGAAGGGACAGAATTTAATGATACGATTAGCAAAATATCAGGTGGCGTCAATATTCCAAGAACTCAAAGGACTTTGTTAACTTTTCGGAATAACTCAATAACCGCGGTTAATGCTGTTGGATATTTATTACAGGCTGGTGACGAATTTCCTGGTCTTAATAACAATAACCTTGATGGCGAGATAATAACCGGAAACAGGTTCATATGGAACGGAACCGATGAAACTAGTATGACCCATGCATTATTTACAGGTTATAATCTGGATGTAATAATAAAATATAATTATTTGTATAAGACTCCAAACGGAATTCAACGTAAGTCTGATGGTATGACTGATGAGGCAGGTGTTATTGCCTATAATATAATCAACAATCCTAAAGTAGGTATTGTTGTTAAAGGTATGAATGGTGTAAGAATTTTTAATAACACTCTTTATTGTGAACGATCACTTTCAGAAACAAGCAGGGGTTTAATTGATATTCATAAAAATACTGATGGCGGACTTAATGCTGCCTCTACAGGTATCAAAATATTTAATAATATCTTTTATACGAAATATGAGACATTGTCTATCAACGTACTAGATCAGGAAAGTTTAGTGGGTCTGGAATCAGATTATAACATTTTTTATTGTGAGACAGGTTCGCCAAGGTTTAATGTAGGAGGAGCACTTATAACTTTTCAACAGTGGCAGGCCTTGGGTTATGATATTCATTCTATAGTAGTTAATCCTAAATTTAAGGATTTTACCGATTTTATTCCACAGGTACGTCTCGATCACGGGAAAACCCTTGGGAAAGAATTTCAGACGGGATTATCAACAACAGCCATATGGGGTAAAACAGATCCTGAAACTACCGAACAGGGTATAAAATGGCAGGTTGGAGCCCGTATCCATGAAGCAGTGCCGGATAAAAAAATTGCTTTTTATCCAAATCCTGTATCGGATTTTTTTAATATTTCAATCAATGATCTGGATCTTACATATCGTATAGTAAAGATTTTTGATCTTCAGGGAAGAATGCTACATGAAGAACTTATTGTATATGGATTAAATACTATTGAGATACCCAGATATATTTCATCTGGCATGTACAATATTGCCCTTGAATCTGATAACCTGAAACGCTATATCGGAAAAATAATGATCGTCAAATGAAGAAAACTTTATCTATGTCTTGATAAATTTTTGTGTTACAATAATTAAATCACTTTTTATCATAACAATATAGGTCCCGGGATCTAAATGCGATAAATAAAGCTGCCTGGCATCTGTCACATATTCCAAATTTTCCTGATAGACTGTTTTCCCGGAAAGGTTAACAATGACAATTGAATAATTTCCCAACTGGAACTCAGTTGATGAATTAAAATCAATTGAAAAACATCCGTTGTTAGGATTTGGATATAAATTTATAATTTCCTGGTCGGTGTTATATGCTATGACCTGAAAATCCAAAGTTGGAGAAGATGACGTTGAATTAAGATTATCTGTTGCAACAGCGGTTATTGAATAGTTACCCTCAGTCAGATTTTTAAGAGTATAGGAATATGGGGCTGAAATCATTTCGCCAATCTTATTATTTCCATTATACAATTCAATCTTACTAATACTACCATCAGGATCTGAAGCCTCAATGTCGATTATGAAAGTGGCTGGAGAAGTTAATAGAGTTCCTTTAGTAGCTGATGAGATTGAAATATGTGGCGGTTTATTTGCCGGACCTGAACAATTGTTCTTTACTGCCTGGGCGCTTATTGAAGCAGCCTGCCCGCCGTAAGGAGTCTGCAGAGGATTAGTGGCAGGTTTCGTGTAAACGATAGTAACTATATCTCCATATACAATCTTACTTTCCAAAGCAAGATTTACTTTATTACCTGAGATTGAAACTGAAATTATTTTCCTGTTGATTCCATTTACCTCAACAGTAAATGAAGATACCGGAGGAGAAACATTTGACAGATCATTGTTGTAGTAAATAACCACTGCATCAGGATTAGAATCTTCTATTACAGAAATTGAATAAACAGGTATCACAGACTGATTTGGATTTGGATCCGGCATTAAAATAACAGAAGTATAAGGTAACAATGTTAAGCTGTTTTTGTATTTATTCCCCTTAACATCAATCATAGGTTTTGACAGTGAGATCACTTTATTGGATGTGCTTGCATTATAATAGAAATCAATGTCAGCAGTATCTGTTAATGCAACAGGTGATTTCATAGAATTTAGGTCCTGACCCGTAAAATCCTGCCATCCTTCAAGGTTTCTGTAATTTGAACCGGACGATGGTGAATTAGTGTAAAATACTTTGTCATCATTAGCCGGTCTGGCAAAGTAATTTTTGTCAGATGTACCGAACAGTAAAAGATCATCAATTCCGCTGGTGAACCTTATTAAAATTTGAGAGGGTGCTTTAGCAAAAAATATGTTATTCATCAATTCAATATTACGGATATTGCCTACTGATGCATTTTGTAACAGCAGGGCATATTTATTATTGTATGAAATATTGTTTTCCATTTTGTTTTGCTGTGCTCTGTGAATCATAAAGCCGGCTTCATTACAATTTGCTACAGTATTATTTGTTATTGTCGTATTGGTTGAGCCTACATCTAGATATATGCCACGGGCTATATATATACCCTTATGGGGAGTACCGGCTATATTTCCTTTTGCGTTCAGAATAATATTTCCATCAATAATCCTGGAAATTCCCGCACTTGTAATGTAGATGCCGCCACCATCGTTCAAGGTCATTAAAACATTATTGATAAAATTATTTTGAATCGTTACAATTTTAATAACTGAAGATAATCCTATGCCACAATAAGAGATGTTCTCGATAGTATTATATCTGACAATGCAGTTGTCATCTGTGAGAAGTATACCGGAGGTCTGTGTTCCGACGAAAGCCTGACCAGGGATTATACCAACATTTCTGATGACATTCGATATTATATTTTCATTTTTGCCGACAGTTCTTATTGCCGACTGATTACAATCAGCAATTATATTATTCTGGATGAAAACATTATTGCCAACAAGATGAATTCCATACTCTCCTGCAAAATCAATCCGGCTATTTTTAATAGTCAGATAGTTGTTTACATTAATCTGGCAGGAAAGAAGGTTTTTGATTGATCCGGTTACATGAATATCATCAATAGTGATATAATGATATCCTTTTAAGTATATAACAGAATTAAGAGTTGCTACTTTAATTGTTTTTCCTGAGGGTGAAGAAGTTCCAAAGTGAACATAAAGCTTGCCGGAACTAAGATCATGGTACCATTCTCCAAATTCGTTAAGAGTTCTGAGGTCATCCTGTATAAAATAACCATGATTCGGGGTAGCGATTTGGGTAGTACCTAATGATGTATATATAATTTTATTACCTGTATGGTCAGAAATGTTACAGCGATCCAGAGACCAGTCATTTTTTCTGATCACGACCTCGGCTCCCGTCCAGTCATTTGTTTCAGTAAGCTCATTATCAGTAATTGAAACATTGGATGAAGCCGATTCGAAAATATTATATTCATTATCAGGCCATCTTCCCATCCCATATTGGACACCATCAATGAGAACCATGTTTGTCTGATCCTCGGAAGAAACTGTTGTTGAATAAATACCGTTACCCTCGGATGTCCAGGAGTTAATTGTAATGAATCCGGTAATTTCCGGCTTTTCCCCTGTGCCGTAAGCACCAATAGTAATTGGAGAACCTGCCATTCCTGATTTTGTAATTATTAGTGATCCATAGAATGTATCACCTCTTCTGAAAAGAATTTTATCGCCTGGTTTAAGAGAAGCAAAAACGGAATTGACTTTCCCAAGTGTTGCCCATGCTTTATCTTCCGAAGTTCCAAGAGCCTGGTCATTACCTCCGTTTTGGACATAATAATCAGTAGCAAAGACAAAATTGCATACAGCTAAAAGAATTAGAAAAAAGACAGTCTTCATAAAGAAAATGCGAGCGATGAATGTTACCTTATTTTTGACTAACGTAACTGTTTGTACGATGAAAAGCCTTTATTGTTACATTAATATAACCGAAATTGTTTAAGAAAAATCTATTTCAAACTACATGATCCGCCATAATTTATAGTGTGATGAATAATCTTAATTTAATTTCTTTATGAATTTATTAAAATCAGAAATAGTACAATTTTTCACCAACTTCATTACAAAAGGTCATGAAAGGAGTGTAAGAGCGAAAAAGAATATTGTTAGTTCACTTATTATTAAGGGCATGAGTATTCTGATCAGTTTCGTTATGCTACCAATCACATTGAGTTATGTTGATTCAGCCACATATGGGGTATGGCTGACAATCAGTTCCATCGTAGGCTGGTTTGTATTTTTTGATGTAGGTTTGACACAAGGCCTCAGAAACAGGCTGGCAGAAACAAAAGCAAGAGGTGAAGATGATCTGGCACAGATTTATGTCAGTACTACCTATGCAATTCTGGGGATCATATTCACGGGAGTCTGGATAGTTTTCCTGATAGTCAATAATTTTCTTGACTGGACAAAAATACTGAAAGTATCGGAGACAATGCGTCCGGATGTTACAAATCTTGCAGTAATTGTATTCACTTATTTCTGTATATCATTTGTATTCAGAATAATAACTACTATTTTACTGGCAGATCAATATCCGGCAAAATCTTCTCTGATAGATCTTGTTGGGCAGGTCTTATCATTATTAATTATTGTTATTCTTGTTAAAACAACTGAAGGTTCGCTGGTGAAACTGGGATTAGCCTTATGTATTTCACCTCTGGTTGTTCTCATTGGAGCCAATCTCATTTTTTTTAATGGTAAATATAAAAGATACCGGCCCACTGTTTCCCGGGTCAGGTTTTCATATTCAAGAGATCTTTTTAATCTTGGGCTTAAGTTTTTTATAATCCAGATGGCTTCAATAATTCAATATCAGACAGCCAACATAATAATAGCAAGAAATTTCGGGACAGCCGACGTAACAGCGTATAATGTTGTATATAAGTATTTTGGTATTCCTTACATGATATTTAATATATTTCTAGTTCCGTTCTGGTCAGCTGCGACGGAAGCATACCAGAAGAATGATATAAATTGGATCAGAAACGGTATAAGAAGATATAATCAACTGAGTTTATTAATGTTATTAGGAACACTTATAATGCTGATTTTTTCCGGTCCTTTTTACCGTATGTGGTTGGGAGAAGGTAAGGTATCTATTGCATTCTCACTTTCACTCCTGGGATTTTTATATTTCAATGTAATGATGTTTGGAGCTAAGTATGTTCAATTCCTGAACGGTATTAGTGCACTTCGCATTCAATTTATGACAAGTATAATCAGCCCTGTATTATATCTTGCTGTCGTTTTAGTCTTAGTTAAATACTTTCGGATTGGAGTTTATTCTATTTTTATCGGAGCAATACTTGCTAGTTTTAACGGATATATTCTGGCGCCCATACAATATCACATGATTATTAAAAAGAATAAAAAAGGGATCTGGATAAAATAAGATGATCGTATGCGTCCATGGGAAACATTCTTCATTGTGATATCCCTGGATAGGATTCAATTTTTTAGGTAAAATAAAATGTTAATAAGAGAAAGATTACCAGGGAATTTGAACTAAATACAGATTGACATACTCTCCATGCAATGAAAAAATTAATATATTATATTATTAATATTGTTCTTGGTTTAGTTTTCGTTCAGTTTATATCATCCGAATCAACCCTAACCAAATTGATAGGTCTTGGTCTTATTGTTATTCATTTATTTATTATATTCCATATTTTTCACGATCAGTTCCTTTTCATTGTTTATCTGCTTTGCCAGTGTACAATGGGTTCTTCAGATAAAATGGGAGGGATAGCATTGGCCCCATTGATTGTTATCTTAGCCTACTTACTATTTAAAGGTAAGTTATTTATAAGGGATAAATTTATCGGATTCTGTCTGCTTATATTATGTACTGTAAATTTTCTTGGTTATCTACTGAAAAATCCTTCAGATACATTTGATTTGTTACAGGGCGTAATTATTTTTTCTGGCTTTGTCTTAACCTTTATTTTCATCCAGAACTATAAGTTTTCAGCCTCAAATATTAAATCACTTTTTCATGTATTAACATTTATTTCAATCATACTTTTTATTGTTGCTCTTAATCAGAAGTATGTTTTCGTAGATTCCTCATTCTTTTTATTAGGTACAATTCCAGGTTATCCTTCTGTTAGTAGAGTAAGTGTTTCATATGATGGAAGATTCCCTTCATTATTTGCTGATTATGAGTTATTTTCCGAGTTCTCTCTCCTGATGTTTATCCTTGCCTTCTCCGTTTTTATGGATAAGAAATCGATTGGTAATTATGCTCTTGGCAATACGCCATTTCTTTTGATGGTTTTTAGTTTTATGAATATTTTAATTACCGGGACACGGTCAGGTTTTATTCTAATGTTTGCGTTCGTTTTTATGTTTTTTGTAGTTCGTTCTGGTACATTATTTACCAATAAGGCCTTGCTGCTCTTTACAATTTTAATAATTATGGTTCCGGTAATAATTAATTTTGGTGATTTAATAGGATTTGATTTTCTTATTGAACGTTTAAATGAAATTGACAGGAGCAGATTAAGTGTTAATAGCCTGGTGACCGGAGAACAACTAAACAGGTCAACAGTGTATGCAGCAGGATTTAATAGGCTGGGAGAAGATAACTGGATCCTTGGTTATGGGTACGGGGTTGCATCTGCTAACAGCCATGCATGGTTAGGGAAAATCGGTGCTCTGGGAATTGAGTTCAGGGACTTTCACAGCCTGTATCTTTGCATACCAATGATATATGGTTGGATTGGTGGTGTAACCTACATCGTTTTGATTCTTTATAGTATTTCTAAGATTTTTCGGAATTATTTAAGACGAGACAATGAACCTGTCAGGGGAATTGCACTTGGATTTGCATTTATCCTTATTTTTTTTATGATCAATCAGTTAAAAATTAATTCATTAAGAGTATATAATTATCATTTTTTTATCTGGATCCTGTTGGGGATCGCAATTTCATTCAGTGATTACAGGAAACAGGTTTTAAAAGAAGATTAAAATACCTGATTTTTTAATAAATATTCTGAAAGTAGTAAAAGGCCGGACTAACATGAAGACATTAAAATTTATTTTCATTGTATTACTATTCCTGTTTACTTTTATCCTTTCATTACGAATAAAACGTCTATGTGTTGGTTTTCCTGAAGGAGGCAGTATAGAATGATTTGTTAGGGTTACAGGAAGCTGACTGGAAGGTTAATTGAGGCATTAAATAATAAGTTCATTTTAATAAAAGTATTGAAAAGATTAATACCATGAATGTTTTGTGGATTGTAAATATCCAGTTTCCGGCTATTCGTAAAAAATTTGGTCTTCATGTTGAGGTTTTAGGTGGGTGGATGTATTCACTGGCCATTGAGCTGGTAAAAGACAATAAGATTAAACTTGCCGTATGCACAACCTACAATGGAAATGATTTACAAGTTTTTCGTGAATCTGATATGGTTTATTATCTTCTCCCGGGAGATAAATACAAAGGAAAGTATGACAAATCATTGGAATTTTATTGGTCTCAAATTGTAGAAGAATATAAACCAGATATAATCCATATACACGGTACCGAATTTGCACATGGTCTGGCTTGCATCAATGCCTGTCCGAAGGAACGTTATGTAATTTCTGTCCAGGGACTGGTGAGTGTTATTTCCAGGTATTTCTATGCTGGTATTGATCCTCTAAAACTCATTAAATATACTACTCTTAGTGATATAAAAAATTCAAATACACTGCCTCAGGCTTTGAATAAATTTAAACGACGCGGTGAACTGGAGCAACAGTATCTCAGGTTGTGCAGGAATATTATTGGCCGTACGTTCTGGGATTATTCGAATGTTATGTCACTTAACCCGGATGCTGATTATCATTTCTGCAATGAGGTTTTACGAAGTATTTTTTATGATTCGATTAAATGGAACATCGAAGATAAGAAAAACCATACATTGTTTATGAGTAACGCCAGTTCTCCTAACAAGGGATTGCATCAGGTTCTCAAAGCTATATTTGTTTTAAGAGAGTTTTTTCCCGACGTTCAATTACGAATAGCCGGGGTAGATATAACAGGTGGAAATAAATGGGTACATAGAAACGTTACCTATGGAGCATATATCAGATCATTAATTAAGAAGTACCGGTTAAATAAAAACGTACAATTTCTAGGGAGGCTTGAAGAGGCAGAGATGGTCAATGAATTTCGGAATGCTCATGTCTATATTTGTGCTTCGGCAATAGAAAACAGTCCGAATTCTTTAGGAGAGGCTCAGTTGATCGGAACACCCTGTATTGCATCATTTGTCGGGGGTATTCCTGATATGGTCAGGGATGGGGAAACAGGGTTACTATATCCATTTAACGATTCTACATTATTAGCTTTCAAGACCATGAAATTATTTAATGATGATAAACTTGCCAGGCATATCTCGGAAATGGGACGCGTTGCTGCATCTGCAAGGCATAACAGAGAAACAATTAAATCGAGAATGCTGGACATTTATGACACTCTTAAGAAAACATAATTGTAATCAAGGTCAGCTAAAGTAATAAACTTTAACCTTTCAGGAAGATAAATTTTATTTTTTATATAATTTAAGAATAAATACTTGCAAAATATTGTATATGTCTTTACCCAAAGTTTTAATTTTCGGACAATCTTTTAATAACAAATACGGTGGTGGAATAACACTTTCAAACCTTTTCAGGGGCTGGCATATAGACCGGATCGCAGTTGCAGCGACCGGGCATATGATGTATAATCTTTCAACCGAAATTTGTGATACCTATTATCAATTAGGATATGAAGAGTCCAGATGGAGGTTTCCTTTTAATCTGATTCAGAAAAAGTTTCCGTCAGGATTACAATCATTTGATAATAAATCTTCAAATTCAGTTAAGAAAAATAAAGCGTCGTTAAGACATAAACTGGTAAATCAGGTACTATTCCCTGCTTTGGAGTGGCTGGGTCTTATTCATTCTCTTTCAAAAATTAAAATGTCAATTGGTTTTAAGAAGTGGCTTAACGAATATAAACCTGAGATTCTGTATCTGCAGGTCTCAACCCGTGAAGACGTTCTATTTGCAACCAACCTTAAAGAATATTTAAGAATTCCTTCGGCTATTCATATGATGGATGACTGGCCAACCACTATAAGTCAAAAAGGATTGTTCAGAAAATACTGGGCAAATAGAATTGACCATGAATTCAGGAAATTGTTAGAACGAACAGATCTTTTCTTAAGTATTAGTGATGCAATGTCTGAAGAATATCAAAAGCGATATGGTAAGCGGTTCATCCCTTTTCATAATCCTGTCTGTGTTTCCAAATACAAACAAAAAGAAAATAATAGTTTAAAAGATGTTGGCTTGTTTAAAATTTTGTACATCGGGAGAATAGGTGTTGCTAACAAAAATTCAATCTACGATTTTGCAATAGCCATTTCACATTTTAGGACGGGAACCACAAGAATTATTTTTGATATTTATACTTCTGATACCAACTCGCTTGATGCAAAAAGATTAAGCAAGCTAGAGAGTGTAAAAGTACATTCAGCAATAAATCACGAAGAAGTACCTGGACTACTTAAAGAATACGATTTATTATTATTGCCTCTGGATTTTACAAAACATGGATTAGAGTATGCGAGATATTCTATACCTACAAAAGCTTCAGAATATATGGCTTCTGGAACGCCAATTCTTGTATATGCTCCAAAAGAAACAGCAATTTCGCAGTTCTGCTTTGAGAATGAATGCGGTTGTTGTGTTACTGAACATAATCCAGTACAACTCAAAAATGCAATTTTGTTATTGATAAACGATGAAGTATACCGGAGAAAGCTAAGCCTTAATGCTGTCAGATTAGCCTCTAAATTATTTGATGCAGATAAGGTTAGAAAAGAATTTCAAAGTTTGTTGAATAACCTATTATAAACGATCTGTAAAACACTTGGGTTTATTCTATAGTTCTTCTAAAATTTAAATCACATGTCCCAATTAAAATTAGTGGATAACAAACTTATGATTTCATTGAAATGGATAAACTAAGAAAGCTTAGCAAGTCAAGGCTGTTTGAAGAGATATTGAAGGATCCGGACAGAAAACCAATTCTGAAAATTATTGGTGAGGTTCTTAGCCTTACCTGGATAAATAGAGAACTACCGTTCCATTACTTCAGCAGATATCTTTTTAAGAAAGATGCAACTGATATTAAAAATTATATGCCAAATAAATTGGCTGGCAGAATTGTATCTTCCTTTAATGATCAGACAATAAAACATGTCCTCGATAATAAATTATATTTCGATCTGTTTTACAGACAGTTTGGTATTAATCTGCCAAGGGTTATCATGTATAACCATAACAAATTATTCATTATTGAAAAGGAAAGTATTAACATCAATAACTTCGATGAATTTAGATCTTTGATTGAAAAAGTATTTGAACAAAATCCTTCTTATGATTCGATATTCATAAAGAAAATATATTCAAGTTCCGGCGGAAGGAGTATCCTTAAGTTATTTCGTAATCAAATTTCTGCTGATTTTGAAAATCTTCATAAATTATTTTCTGAAGTAATAAACTCTGAATATCTGTTTCAGGAAACAATAAAACAACACTCCGAATTAAATAAACTTAACTCCTCATGTTTAAATACAATAAGAATTGATACTTTCATTGATAGTGATGGAAAGATAGATGTGATTTCCGCTTTTATCAGGATGAGTATTGATAATTCTCATGTGGATAATATAAGCAGAGGGGGTTGTAAGGTCGGAATTGATCTTAAGACAGGCAAACTTAAAAAAATTGGATATCCTGAGCTTCATTCCTTTGGTGTAAAAGTTTTAACGGAACATCCCTTAACCGGGGTTAAATTTGATAATTTCAGGATACCATTTTTTACTCAGGTATTAGAACTGGTTTTACAAGTTGCTTCATATATGCCAAAATTACGTCTGGTAGGATGGGATGTGGCTATCGCTGAATCAGGTCCGATTCTTATTGAAGGGAATTCAGATTATGTTATAAGTGGAAACGATTTAACTGAGGGAGGGTATTTAGCAAATTCCGTATTTAAGAAAGTTATTCGTGAGATAGACTATAGATAAATATTCAAGGGCCTCATTTAATACATTATTATACTTGAATGAAAGAGTTACCCAAAAGATATGTATTACTGACAACCTCTAATTTCCCTATAGGGGGACCAGGTGCCAGCTACCTTAATTTATTTTGCAGAGGATTAAAATCACATGGACAGGAGATAGATGTTTTTCTTCTTAAAGGATTTGATTTCGGGAATTATAAATATGATAGTTTGAAGGAAAACATTACTGAAGAGGGGGTACATTATACATATCTTAGTTCGGTACAACATCCTAAGAATAATTTCTTTAAAATATTGGATCAAATATTAAGCTTATTCCACTTAACACAACTGCTTTTTTCATTAATAAAAAACCGAAATACGGTTAGGGTTCTATTATATACCAGTAGTCTCTTTTTTAATATACCAATTCACCTGTTTTCGAAAATAACCGGGATAGAGATCTATAAGTTTGTAGCAGAAATTATTGACATATCACAATTTAATCGTTCGTTAATGGGAAGGTTAAAAAGAATGGGTTACATGATCAATTTCAGATTTCTTAACAAACTATCAGATAAGCTTATAGTATTTAGCTTTTACTTAAAAAATGAATTCGTCAAAATGGGATTTGATGAAAATAAGATAATTGTACAACCGAATCTCACAGATTTTAATTATTGGGTAAATTTCAATGCAGATATTAAGTATCATATCGGATACAGCGGAGCTCCATACAAGAAAGATGGTTTGTATGATTTGTTGGGAGCAATAAAGATTCTGAAAGATACTAACCTGAAAATTATTTTATTAGTTGTTGGTGATGTCACAGCCGGTAAAAGTCTGATCCCAGGGTACAAAGATGAATGCAAAAAACATGGAATAGAGGATCAGGTTACTTTTACAGGGTTGGTAAAGCTTGAAAAGGTTAAAGAATATCTTTCAGAATGTAAAATCCTTGCTGTTACCCGTCCGGATACAATCCAGACGAAAGCCGGATTCCCAACTAAATTGGGGGAGTATTTTGCGCTCAGGAAACCGGTTTTGGCAACGAAATTTGGTGATATGCCAGAGTATTTCAAAGATGGCTATGATATTATGATGGCTGAGTGCAATGATCCATCATCCATTGCCAATAAAATAAAAATTATGCTCCGGGATGATTTTAATTTGGAAAATATGGCAGAAAGAGGTTATCAGACAGCTTTGAATCTGCTTGAATTTAATCATGCAATGAAGAGAATGGTAAACTTTCTGAATAAGTAATACAAATAATGGGAAATGGGATTAGAGTAATTATCGGAGGAGATTTAGGCCCTACAAGATCTAATTATTCAATATTCTCAAAAGGGAATATTAAAGAGCTGGTTACTACAGAACTGAATGATTTACTTTCTTTAGCTGACTTTCGGATATTCAATCTTGAAGTACCCTTAACAGACAAAGAAAATCCGATAAGTAAAGATGGACCAAATCTCATTGCTCCAATTTCAACAATAAACGGAATTAAGTCTTTAAATCCCTCTGTGCTTTGTCTTGGCAATAATCATATTATGGACCATGGAGAGCAAGGACTTTTTCAAACTCAGGAGCAGCTGTCAAAATTCGGAATTTTAAGTGTTGGAGCAGGAAAAAATATTAAAGAAGCAGCAACTCCTGTTATATTAGCAAGGGAGAACTTGAGAATCGGCATATATTCTTGTGCGGAAAATGAATTCTCAATTGCCCGGCATAATAAAGCCGGAGCAAATCCTTTTGATCCGCTTGAAAGTCCAGATCATATAACCAGTCTTAAAAATGAATGTGATTATGTTATAGTTCTTCATCATGGAGGAAAGGAACAATACCGTTATCCTTCACCGGAGCTACAGAAGGTGTGCAGGAAGATGATCAACAAAGGAGCTGAACTTGTAGTATGCCAGCATAGCCATTGTGTCGGTTCATATGAGCAATTTAAAAACGGAACAATAATATACGGTCAGGGTAACTTTCTGTTTGACAGACATGATAATGAATTTTACCAGACAGGTCTGATCCTTAATGTAAAATTCAGTACAGGAATAGAAGTTGAATTCATTCCAATTCAAAAAGAAGGGAATGGGGTAAAATTACCGGACTACGAAAGCAGAGAAAGAATTCTGAACGAGTTTCTACAACGATCAGAAAAAATTAAGTCTCCGGATTTCGTGGAACGACAATTTGATCAATATTGCAGGGAAAATGGTCAGTACTACCTTGCAAATCTCGCCGGTCTGGGAAAAACAATCAGAAGAATTGACAAAGTGCTGAAACGTCCTTTAACCAGACTTATTTACTCAGGGAGAAAACTAAACACAATACGAAATCATTTTGAATGTGAGACTCACAGGGAAATTTTATTAAGATACCTTGAGATACTTAAAGCTGACAAACTTCGCTAAAGAATACGAATAGAATAACGGTATAAATTATCTATTTCTATGAGAAATCTTATAATATTGGTTGATGAATCTTCACAATTCCTTGTCTCCAAAGCCGATTTCAGGAATTTCACATCCATGGATGTTGCCAGGATCAGAAAATGGTTCGTTAACCACGACTACAATGTGATGGTTTGCAGATTCAGCGAACTTGATATGACTGCCAGTTATAGTGAACAATATGTTCTTTATCAGACCTCAGAAGCTCCAGGTGGATTCTATAAGCGATATATTGAGGACCTCGTATATATTCTTGAAGAACAGGGGGCTGTAGTATTGCCCTCATTTAAATATCTTAAAGCTCACCATGATAAGGTTTTCATGGAGTTTTTAAGGATGGGATTCCGGGATGAGGCTCTTAAAACAATAAAAAGCTCATGTTATGGATCATGGGTTGATGCGCTTAATTATAAGGGTGAATTCCCTGTGGTGATCAAACAGGCTTCAGGCTCGGCTGGAAAGAGAGTATATCTTGCATACAAAAGAAACGATTACGAACACTCGATCAGAAAAGCCGGTAAAACGATTGTAGCTGAAAACCTCGTTGACCTTTTGATTACTAAATTTAAAAATTTTATTAAAAAGATTATAAAGATACTATACCCTTCAAAAAGAAATTATATTCAGTATAATACTGATCCTGTCAGTAACCCAATTGTGGTCCAGAATTTTATCTCAGGCTTTGAGGGTGATTATAGAGTACTCTTTTTCGGAGGCAGATATTACTGTATGCACCGGGCAAACCGTAAAAATGATTTCAGGGCAAGTGGAAGCGGACAATTTTCAGATGTTGGTGAAGATTATATTGAAGGTCTGCTCGATTTCGCACGCAGGCTCACAATGGAGATTGATTTTCCTATTGTTGGCATGGATATAGGTTTTGACGGACATAATTATCATTTAATTGAATATCAGATGATAAATTTCGGAACATCAGCCTTGCAGAGGTCTTCAGCCTGGCATGAATATCAGAATGGAGAATGGATTAAGCTTCAGGGAAAATCAATCCTTGAGGATGAATTTGCACGATCAATAGAAATGTATATTAATTCATTGAATCGGTAAGTATTGTCTATACTAATGCAAGATAAACTATCAGTAATAATTTTGCTGAATGAAAGAAAAATTCCGTTTTGGATTTATTCTTCTATTGACAATCTGATTAATTCCTCGAATGCTTATGTTGCTCTTATTGTCAGCAGAAAGCCATTAGGGACATTTGCTCCCGGAAGGCAAAGGGGAATAGGGATCTTTATTTTAAAACTGATTGAAAAGATTGATTACCTGATTTTCAGGAAACGAAATAATTATAATCTATTGAAAAATATTTCGGATTTAAAGGGATTAACCGGTATATTTAATCTTATATCTGACACAAGTGATGCAAATACTGTCCAAAATCGACTGAATAATATTTTTCTTGAAATTCAACCTGATTTGATAATAAAATTTGGAGTGCACAATTTAAACAATATACTATATGCTATACCGCGCTATGGAGTATGGTCTTTTTCAATAGATTCTGACAACATCCTAGGCGGATTCGATTATGGTTTCTGGGAGGTATTCAGATACAAAACTATTTCATTTTCAAATGTTGAAGCAATTATTGGTAAAGAAGAACAAAGTGAGATTGTTTTTGAATCGATTGAATCTACCTGTCCGTTTTCAATAAACAAGAACAGGAATAATATTTTTTACCGGGCATCACTTTTTTTAACAAGACTGACAGAGGGTTTGAGTTTATATGGAGAAGAATATCTTCTTAAACAAATACAAAGACATCATGAAGAGAAAACTACTTACACGGATGACGGTATAAGTACTGATGCCGGCAAAGTATTAGAGGATGCAGCGAAATACTATGTAAGAATTTTAAAACTGGTAATTAACAAGATTCGCTTTACCGACGCATTCAATTGGCAGATTGCTATTGATAAAAGCACGCATATAGATTTTTCTTCAGATAGTTTCAGGAAATTCAAAACGTTGAGGTCTCCACAGAATCTGTTTTGGGCTGACCCTTTTGTAGTATCTGAAAACAATTGTTATTTTCTTTTTGTGGAGGAATATATATATAGTACAAATAAGGCTCATATTTCAGTGATCGAACTTGATCCAAATAGAAATATTTTGCGGCATCAGAAGGTCATTGAAAAACCATATCATATGTCTTATCCATTTGTGTTCAGAGAAAGAGGATCATACTATATGATACCTGAAACTGCATCGAACAAGACTATTGAATTATATCGTTGTACTGAATTTCCGGATATCTGGGAATTTGACCGGTATATAATGAAAAATATCTCGGCAACGGATACTACACTGTTCTATTATAACGAAAAATGGTGGCTATTTACCACACTCGACCAGACTGGTGGAATTTCTGGCGGAAGTACAGAGTTGTTTCTTTTTTATGCTGATAGCCCACTTGCTGATAAATGGGTAAGTCATCCACTGAATCCTGTAGTTTCTGATGAAAGCAGTGCGCGTTGTGCGGGCAATCTTTTTATATGTAATGGTATTATATATAGGCCTTCCCAAGATTGTACCATAAGGTATGGCAGAGGATTCAATCTCCAAAAGGTAACAATGTTGACTGAAACTGAGTATAAGGAAACAAACGAAAAAAAAATCAAACCCGAATGGAAAAAAGATCTTAAAGGAGCTCATACCTATAATTTTATTAACGGACTCACAGTCATTGACGCATACACATACCATAGAAGATTCTGAAATCGCAAATAATATTATGAAGTTACAGAATTTGGTTATATTTATTTTATGTAAAACATTACTAAGAGGAGGTGCTGAAAAACAGGCAATTATGCTTGCCTATCTTTTTTCTGCAAGGGGATATGATGTAACACTGATCAATTGGTCAGGAAATAAAATTAATACGGATGACAGGAAATTTTTTAATAATAATTCAATTAAATATTTGGGTTTACATGGGGGTTTGATAAGAAAATATCTTTTGCTGGTTAAGATAACGGGGAAACATAAGAAAACTGTAGTCTTCTCATATCTTACTCTGGCAAATATTATTTCAGGTTTACTAAGATTAACAAACCGGGAAATCATAACAATTGGTGGTGTAAGATCAGAACATCTCCCTTCTCTGAAGTTTTTCTTTGAAAGAATTATTCACAATCATCTGAATACATTTACAATATTCAACAGTTTTTCTGCAAAAGAAAAATTCCATAAGAAAGGCTTTGATCCTTATAAAATAAAGGTTATCCATAATGCATTAAAGGTACCGGGCTTTAATAAATTAAGCGGATCGCCCGGGATGATAACGATTGTATCAGTATCAAGATTTGTCAGATCCAAGGATTTTTACACTGCTCTGCGTGCTTATAAAAAATTGGTTGAAAATACTCCGGATAAAATATTAAGATACAGGATAATTGGTTATGGTTATCATGAAGCCGCTATACGAAGAATGATAAAATCTCTCGGCCTGATCAATAATGTTGAAATGTTGATACATCCGGAAGATATTCAAACATTATTAAGGAAAGCCGATATCTATCTCAGCACATCAATTTATGAAGGCTTATCAAATTCTATTATGGAAGCAATGTCTGCCGGTTTGCCTGTTGTAGCAACAGACGTCGGAGATAATAAATATCTGATACAGGATGATTTCAACGGATATCTGGTGAAATCCAGAGACATTGATGCAATAGTAAATAAACTAAGTCATCTTGTGGAAAATGAAGAGATCAGGAAAGAATTTGGAAAGAATGGATATGATAAAGTACTGAAAGATTTTTCAGAAGAAAAGCTGTTACAAAATTATCTTACTCTTCTTTCGGATCTTTTTAATTGAAGAGTATTACAAAAGAAATTATTATGCGAATTGGCGTAATAGGAACACGAGGTTTTCCAGAGGTACAAGGAGGAATAGAGACACATTGTCAGGAGCTTTACACCAGACTGGCAATGAAGGGAAACAATAAAATCACTGTCTACAGGCGAATTCCTTATCTTAATGAAATTAACCGTAAGGCAATATTCGAAAATATTCGATTTATCGATATTTGTGTACCCAAAAGCAAGTTCCTGGAAACTTTTATACATTCATTTCTGGCTACCATTCATGCTTTGTTTCAAAATTATGATATAATTCATTACCATAATATGGGGCCGGGATTTTTCATTCCACTTGCAAAAATATCTGGGGCCAGGATTGTTTTTACATACCATAATCAAAGCTATACTCAGCAAAAATGGAATTCATTTGCACGAAAATTTCTTAAATTATCAGAGTTCATAAGTATCAAAAGGGCAGACTATATAATATTCATTTCAAATGTGTTAAAAAGAAAGATGAAAGAAAAATATCATGTTAGTGATACGAATTCTTCGGTCGTTTTCAATGGGGTTAGAATTTTCGAAAAATCAAGAGATGATAGTTTTTTAAAGAATCTTGGGCTTAAAAAACATGCATATATTTTAGGTGTTGGTAGATTTACTGAAGAAAAGGGATTTGATTATCTGATAAGAGCATATAAGAGAACAGGGCTTGATACCATCAAATTGGTTTTGGCAGGGGATGCTGATTATCCAACTGATTATTCTGATAATCTTAAAACATTTGCTACTATGAATGGAATAGTATTGGCAGGTTTTGTTAAAGGAGAGAAACTTAATCAGCTTTACACTTTTGCTCGCCTTTTTGTTATGCCATCCTATTCAGAAGGACTTCCAATAGCTCTGCTTGAAGCGATGAGTTATGATCTTGATGTATTAGCAAGTGATATTCCAGCTAACTTACAAGTCGGACTTAGTGAGGATGATTATTTTCATACTGGTGATGAAGAATCTCTAAGCTCGTCAATAATAAAGAAGCTTGCCTCGGATAAAAAGAAGTGTTTTCGAGATGTTTTATTTGAAAGATTCAATTGGGATAACATAGTCAAAGACACAAACAATATTTACAAACAGGTCATGGATAATCTTTAGAACTATAGGGGAGATTATAAGAATTTCAAATTTATTTATGAAAGCCTTTCAGTTTTACATTTAAGAATATATAAAAACATCATATACATGCATTGGAGAAGACAATGTTCAATCCGAATGGATTCCATAATCATTTTATTAGCACATTCAAAGAATTATAAAGATTAATGATATTATAAATTATTGGAGTGTTGTTCAGTTTTGTAGTGAAGCATTTGGTTCGGTGGTGTTACATGGGAAAGGCTATATCTGGAATTCTGAAAGGAGGGAGTACTTCTTCAACCGAAAGAGGCAGTTGAATACCTGAGCAGATTCCCCAAAATTGAATCCGTGCTTTTCGGAGCTTCTTCAAAAAGTCATATACAGGAGACAAAGGAACTTATTGAGAAATATTTGAGTTGATCACATTACGAATACTATCCTATTTTTGCTTCAGCCTTCTTATTAATGAAAGAGGTCTATATCATATCTACGGGAGAAATTGTTAATGGCAAGACAGCCGGGGCAAGACGTATGATAACCATCGCAAGGTCATTGGCTGCAATGAATGTTCATGTTTTTCTTTGTTCCCTGGCAGATGTTAATAAAACACCGGTTGAGATCCCGGAGATCGAACCCGGAATATTTTTCATGAGAAGCCCGGATTCCTCAACCAGGAGGAGAGGTAATCCCTTATGTTTCGTCCGTACCGTCAACAGCTTCATGGCGCGAAGGGATTCTGAGATTGTAATATATCTCTATCCGACTGTGTTTGTTCTTAAAGATTTTATTTATCTTATATATTTCAAATTTCTGAAGAAACGAAGGTTCTTCTGTGAAATAAATGAACTTCGGACAGCTGCTGTTTTCCTGACTGCTCCTTCCGGAAAACTTTTTCGCCGGCTGATTTATTGGTTTAAGTCATCGGTTGACTATCTTATATATAAGTTAAATGAATTTCAGATTTATCTTTATGACGGGATAGTTGTGATTTCAACCGGTCTTGAGAAGTATTTTTCTAAAAGGGCCCGCAAAATTCTTAGAATTCCAATCTTATGTAACGCAAATATTATTGAAGATTTCGATCCGCCCAGGCTTTCTTCTGACTCTGGCTTCAAAATTTGTTTTGCAGGTTACATCAAACTTGAAAAGGAGGGATTTGACATTCTTTTTGAAGCTCTTTCCCTTGTGAATAGAAACCGCAGAACAGAATTATTCCTTTATGGGATTTTGGAGGAACAGGACAGGATCAGACTGGGTAAGTTGTCAGAAGATTATTGTCTCAGCGACAGGATATTTTACAAAGGTAACATCGATCCGGATGGACTGCCGGATGAATTTAAAAATTACAATCTTTTAATACTGCCTCGTCCTCTTAACAAAATAAATATGTACGGATTCTCCACCAAGCTCTCTGAGTACCTTGTTTCAGGAATTCCTGTCCTTGTTACGGATGTGAGCGATAATGCTTCCTACATAGCAGATGGCTTCAACGGATACATAATACCTCCGGGATCTTCATCCTTAATGGCGGAGAAAATACTTGAAATCATCAGGGATTACAACTGGCAGGCGAAGATGGTGGTAGAGAATGCACATCAGACAGTACGTGAGAAATTTGATTACAGACTATTCTCTAGTGAAATTATAGATTTTTTTTGGTCACGAGACTAATACAAGAAATAGAATTTGCATAATGAGATTATAGTGAAAATACTTTTCGT
Source organism: Prolixibacteraceae bacterium (assembly GCA_017998095.1). The sequence continues at coordinate 22,284 of JAGODU010000048.1, forward strand.
CATAGACACACTCGGTTCGGGAGGGAAAGAAAGGCGGCTTACAGAGCTTTTAAAAGCACTTAAATCTCATCAGGAGATTGACTTTGAACTTGTGCTTATGAGTGAAAATATTCACTATAAGGAAATAAATTATCTAGGTATTAAAATTCACAAAGTCATTAGAAAAACAAAAAGAGATATTTCTGTTTTTAATAAGTTTTATTGTCTCCTCAGATATCATAAGCCTGATATTGTACACTGCTGGGATAGTATGACTGCTGTTTACATGGCTCCGGTTGCCAGATTACTGGGATGCAGATTGATAAATGGCATGGTGATCGATGTACCAACAGCATTCAAAATTTTTAATAAACACTGGATAAGAGGAAGACTGACATTTCCGCTGTCAAAGGCTGTTGTTGGCAATTCCGGAGCAGGACTGGAAGCATATTGTGTGCCGGCAAATAAAAGAGTTTTAATTTATAATGGTTTTAATTTCAGCAGACTGGAAAATCTTGTTCCAGGTGCAAACATAATCGGAGAGCTGAATATAACAACGGAACTCGTTGTTGGTATGGTTGCAACATTCTGGAAACGAAAGGATTACCCCACATATTATGAAGCAGCACAGACTTTATTGAAAAAAAGAAGTGATGTGACATTTCTGGCAATTGGTGTAAGTACGGATTCAGAGGAGTCATTAAACCTTGTGGAACATGAATATCGTCCGTATTTCAGATTTCTTGGGGCAAAAACAAATGTTGAATCATATATCAACATAATGGATATAGGCGTGCTCACAACATTTTCTGAGGGTATATCCAATGCCGTTCTTGAATATATGGCTCTTGGGAAGCCGGTTATTGCTACCGGCGGAAGTGGAACCGCGGAGATAATTCAGGACGGCATTACGGGTATTCTTGTTGATGCCTCTGATCCGGTTCATCTGGCTGAAAAACTGGAAATACTTCTTAATGATTCATTTCTCAGAGAAAGAATGGGATTAGCAGGTCGTGAACGCGTCAGGGAGCACTTCTCAATCAACAGGATGGTCGGTGAGTACATTGATCTGTATAAACGAATAACCTGAAGATATTGCTTTTGAGTAAAACATGGTTATGGCAGGGGATAATAGGATAATGATAATTGACTTTACAAATTATGAAGATTACCCTATCGGGGGATATCTTTCCTTTGCCAGGAATCTTATGGTCTCATTCGGATCATCAATGGCCCTGGTTGGTATCACAACAAGTTATGAAGATCCGTTAGGGAAATGGTTCAAAAAGAATATAAATGGTACTGTGTTTGATTTTTTTGCAATAGCCAGGTACAAAAAATCAAAAACTAAGCATAAAATTCCTGACAGGCTGGTCAGCTTTTGTCTTGTGAGAAATTATTTAAAAAGGATAAGAAAAATAAAGATAGATAATGTTTTCCTTCAGCGGCAGGAGATACTTTTAGCAGTGAAAGACCGGTTCGGAAATATTTGTTTTTGTTTCGCGGGGCTTGAAAATCCTATTTCAATCTCAAAATACAAATATGCCCTGTATTTTTCTGAGCTTTTTGAAAGACTTTTTTTCAAAAGATTAACTAAAGTCAATACTATTCTGGCTTCAGGTGATGATAATTCGATCAGAGACATGATAACCAGAAGCAAAGAGGTCCTTGATGATTTTCGGGTGATAAAGTTTCCAAGCCGGATAGATATAGAAATATTCAAACCGCTGGACAGAAATGAGATCAGACAAAGGCTGGGATTTTCTCCGGGTATAACTATCATTGTCACAACCGGCAGATTAGCTTCTATTAAGGGATGGAAATTTATGATTGATTGTTACAAATTATTCAGATCAATTTTCGAAGATTCTTTATTTTATTTTATTGGTGAGGGAGAGGACTATCATACAATATTAAAGTATCTTTCGGATAATGATTTAACGGATCATATTATTCTATCAGGCAAAAAAAGCCAGTCTGAAGTAGCGATGTTTTTAAATGCAGCAGATCTGTATATTATGGGATCCTATAAAGAGGGTTGGTCGACATCTCTCATGGAAGCAATTGCATGCGGAGTTCCTGCATGTGTTACAGATTTCAGTTCGGCCTCCGAGATTATCGTTGAAGGTGAAAATGGATTTGTAGTCAGGGAACGCAGTGAAGATCTGTTTGTTGAAGCCATGATAAAATCTGTCCGCCTTCCCAGGCCTGTAAAAAATGATAACGTCTTAAGATTTGCTGCTGACAGACTAAAAGAAGAATTATTAAGATGTTGGAAATTATCATGATGAAGATCTTCAGAAAAATGCTGCAGTTGTATCAGATCTATATCAAATGGAGAAAATATTCATTTGGTAAAAACCTTCATGCCGGAAGAGCTGTTTCCATGTGGGCCCGAAATTCAATCTCAGCCGGGGATAATTTCTACATAGGAAAATATTCGCAAATTGAATGTGATGCCGTGATTGGAAACGATGTAATGTTTGCGAATTTTGTTGCACTAATTGGCAGGCATGATCACAATTATACCCAGGTTGGTGTTCCCATGCGACATGCAAGCACGATCAGGGATAATGATTATGATTGGAAAGGAATTAACGAAAAAGTAGTGATCGAGGATGATGTATGGGTAGGTCATGGAGCCATAATCTTATCGGGAGTAACGATTGGCAGGGGCAGCATAATTGCTGCCGGGTCAGTGGTTACAGGTAACGTTGAATCCTATTCAATTTATGGAGGAAATCCGGCCAGAAAAATCAAGAATAGATTCACAACAGAAGAAGAAAAGGCTGAGCATTTAAGACTTTGTTTTATTAAGGATTCAAATGCCGGTATTAAGCAGAAAGGATAATAGAAAATATTGTTAAATAATGTCGCCAGATTTAAAAGATATTGTTCAGAATGAAGGTATTGAAGAGATTAAAATATTCAATATTAAAATCAATCCACTCCGTCGTAATGATTTTTTATCAATAATTGAAGACGGCATAAAAAACAGCAGGCAGATAGCTCAGTTTGGAGTAAACTCTGCTACAATAAACGATATTGTCAGAAACGACGATTTCAGGGATATCTTTAATAACGCAGATTTAGTACATATTGACGGAATGTCAGTGGTATTGGCACTTCGTTTTTTTGGATATGCTATTCCTGAAAGGGTTGCAACACCTGACCTTGCTGATGACATCCTTGTGATGGCAAACAGGGAAAAAATGAGTGTATTTTTATTCGGAGCAAAGGAAGCTACTCTTGCATTATG
>JAGODU010000049.1 GCA_017998095.1 Prolixibacteraceae bacterium
GAATGTCAGTTTTCCTTAAGCACTAAAGTGGTACAATTTGCTCCGGAATTACTGGTACACTTTGGTCCGGAATAACTGGTACACTTTGCTCCGGAATCACTGGTACAATTTGGTCCGGATTATACATATAAGAAATCAACTATAAAAGAAATGCTAAAACCCATTGATAGTTTTCCGGCGAATGTAAGGTGCTATTTCAATGATTATTTAAATAGATTTCCATTTCAGGTTGATTATCATTTTATGACATCGCTATACACGATCAGGAAGCAATTAGATAAAGCCCAATGATTGAAATTGCTCTGGAAATAGTCTTTATGTGATTTTCGAAAAAATATAAAAAGCATCAGGTTAGTACTGCTTAAAGTAGGCAATGCCTGGGCCACATTCAAGACTTTATAGGAAAATTTGGATATATTTTACAATTTAGAAGTTTGTCATCAAAATTAAAGATATTGCTGGTTTCAAATGGATTTTATCCAGAAATCTCACCAAGAAGTTTTAGAGCCACAGAATTAGCGATGGAGTTTTCGCGGCAAGGGCATGATGTTACTGTGATTACCAGGTTCAGAAACCATGATTACAAAAACTTTCTTTCTGAGTCCCCAATCTGTTTGAGAATGTGGTCAAAATACCGTTTAAAGGAAGTCCCGAATATTGGTGGAAGATGGACTCGTTTATTGGCTAGAATTATAAACAGGGTATTAAAAGTCCTGTTCGAGTATCCAACTATTGAAGATATGTTTAAGTTGAAAAAAATACTTAAGCATGAAAATGGGTATAATTTATTGATTTCATTCGCGGTTCCTTATCCCGTCCATTGGGGAGTTGCATGGTCAAGAACAAGAAAACACAAAATAGCGGGGAAATGGATAGCTGATTGTGGGGATCCATATATGGGAGATATTCTTGATACCTTTAGAAAGCCCTTCTATTTTAAATACATCGAAATGTGGTTTAGCAGGAAAGCAGATTTTCTTACTATTCCAATCGAGGGAGCCATAGATGGATATTACCCTGAATTTCATAGAAAAATCCGGATCATACCACAGGGATTTAATTTTGATATCGAAACGAGAACAAAGAAAATACCCGAGAACAAAATACCAACATTTGCCTATGCCGGAGGATTCATCCCAGGTGCTCGGGATCCGAGACCATTTCTGAAATACCTTATGAGTGTTACAACTCCCTTTAGGTTTTATATATATACGAACCAGCCTGAACTTTTGGAACCTTTCAAAAAGACTTTAGATGGGAATCTTATCATTTTACCTTACATAAATAGAAGTGATTTGCTTGATATTTTGTCTGGCATGGACTTTCTGATTAATTTTGACAACAATACATCCCTTAATTCTCCCAGTAAGTTGATAGATTATGCAATAACAGGTCGACCTGTATTAAATATCACCAGAGAGTTTGATTTTGCAGAACTGGGACATTTTCTAAATGGCAATTACACGAACTCTATGATTCTGCCTGATCCCCGAGTTTACCATATAGAGTCAGTAGCCAGGCAGTTTATCTCTCTTTTGTAACAAATTTAGGATGCAGGATATCGATTCTAAGTATTCTCTTTCACAAACACCGGTCAATGCTAAGAATTACTTATTGTTATTTCTTATTTGGCCTTTTCTTGCTTGCATAACAGCGATAGCTAATTATAGGAACAAGAACGCTAAGGCAGTAGTATATTTATTTCTAATTTATTATGGTTTAACATTTGTCATTGCAAATGAATGGATAGATGCCTCAAGGTATGCGATAACTCTTAGGCAAAACGCTGCTCTGCCTTTTTCTGACATTTTTAAAATCATAGGAGGAATTTATGCAACAGAAACATCGGTAGATATAGTCGAACCGCTAATCTCATTTTTGATCTCCAGATTTAGTACTGATCACAAGGTGTTATTTGGCGCATACTCAGCTTTATTCGCGGTCTTCTACCTGAAGAGCATGGACTTGGTTTTAGATCAAACCAAGTCACCGTTAAGGTTGAATTCTCTAATTCATTTATTCTTTTTTGCATCTATTCTCCCGGTAACATCTATTAATGGGTTCAGAATGTGGACAGCTGCCTGGATTTTTTTTTATGGCGCTTATCATGTTATAGCTCTCCATAATCCCAAGTATTTTGTTTTATCATTATCAGCATGTTTTGTACATTTCAGCTTCTTGTCGGCAAATGCTATTCTGATTGTCTATTATTTTGCCGGGAACCGTAATTTCATCTACTTCCCTTTGGTGTTAATATCCTTTATCGTACCGAGGCTTTTAGGACCTTTTCTTCAGTCATTATTCGGGGTGCTAGGTCATGGTGCATTAAAAGCAAGGGTTGACATGTATACAGCTCAAGATGTTATTTTAATGAGACAAGAAAATTATGATCAGCTGGCATGGTTCATGAGATTAGGATCTGATTTAGTCCTCTATTACCTGTTGGTGGCAATTACCATTATAAAAATTACCAAAAGAGGCTCAATCACGAGTACTTCAGAAAAGAACCTCTATAGTTTCCTTCTTCTGTTCTTGGCTTTTGTAAATTTCAGCATGACAATTCCTTCGTTCGGTGGAAGATTTTTGTTGGTGTTTTTTCTTTTTGCAGTTTTTTATTTATTACTCTATTTTACAAAAAATGATTCTGACAGAATATCTCCAATAACCTTAATAGGTCTTTTCCCGATGATACTCTACACTGCAATAACTTTCAGACAAGGTTCCGAGACTATGAATGCCTGGATATTTTCACCTTTATTCGGTATCCCCTGGTGTGTTCCAGGGCTAACTGTTTTTGACATTCTCTTTCGATAATATGTTGTAATGAATCCGTGGAATATAAATGTTATTAGAAATCTTTCAAACCTGGCTGGATGGAAAACATCAAGAAAGCTTTTAGTACTTGAGTCAGATGATTGGGGAAGTATTAGAATGCCTTCACGAGATGTTTACGAGAGTCTAATTCAAGCGGGTTTTGACCTCACATCCGATGATGGTGCCAGATTCAATAAATATGACACACTGGCTTCATATGAGGATCTGTCATGTTTATTCGAAATTTTGACTAGTTTCAAGGATCAAACTGGTAGACCTCCAGTATTTACACCTGTGGCTGTTGTGGCCAATCCTGATTTTGAAAAAATTATAAGATCTGACTTCTCCCATTATTTCTACGAACCGTTTAATTTGACCCTAACCAGATACAGTGGTTGCGAAAAGTCATTTGATTTATGGTTGGAAGGAATTAATAAAAGATTGTTTGTCCCTCAGTTCCATGGAAGAGAACATTTAAATGTAAAGATATGGTTGAAAACCTTGAAAGAAGGGAATGAGAAAACGCTTACTGCTTTCAAAAATGGTATGTGGGGATTTTCAACCACGGAGGTTCCGGAAATTAATGCCGAACTTCAGGCTGCCTTTGATTTTATTGATACTAAAGATTTAATTTATCACGAAGAAGTCATTGTTACAGGGTTGATGCTTTTTTATCAAATATTTGGATATAGGGCAACCTATTTTGTTCCACCAAATGGACCTTTCAGCTCTAAGCTTGAACCTGTATGCGCCAGAGAAGGAATAAGGTATATTGCTACATCAAAAATACAAAATGAACCATTGGGTCAGGGCAGAATAAAAAGAAACTTACATTGGATAGGTCAAAGGAACAGAAATGGCTTGATTTATATTACACGGAATTGCTTCTTCGAGCCCAGTCAACCTGGTTTAGATTGGGTAGGCAATTGTCTAAGTGACATTGCCATTGCTTTCAAGTGGGGGAAACCCGCGGTAATAAGTACTCACAGGGTTAATTACATAGGTTCACTATATAGGATTAATCGTGAAAATGGATTGAAGCAGCTTGAGTGTCTGTTAAAACAGATAATAAAAAACTGGCCTGATGTAGAATTTATTTCTTCTGCTGAACTTGGAGAAATAATAAATAATGAACGATTTGATTTACAGAATAATGCCCAGGCTAACTCATAATCTTGTTAATATCCCCGGCTGGCGAACAAACAGGAAAATTGTTGTAATTGAAAGCGATGATTGGGGAAGTATCCGTATGCCGTCTATTGAAGTATACTTAAAGTTTATATCAGGAGATTTAAAATTATCAGATACTGCCTACAATCGTCTTGATTCAATTGAAAGTAATGAGGATCTTGAACTCCTTTTTGATGTATTGTGCTCTTTTATCGATTTCAAGGGAAATCCCCCAGTAATAACAGCAAATATGGTAGTTGGTAATCCTGATTTTAAAAAGATTAAGGAATCAGATTTTAATCAGTATTTCTACGAACCGGTTAACCAAACACTTAAGAGATATGAAAACAGGGATAAGGTTGAAGCATTATGGAAAAATGGTAATACGAATGGATACTTTCATCCACAATTCCATAGTCGTGAGCATGTAAATATCGTCAGGTGGATGGAGGCTCTAAGAAAACGAACTCCTGAGATAATGTTTACATTCGAAAATGAAACGACATTTTCCGGTAATGGAGATTATAACTTTATGGAAGTTCTGGATTTTAATTCGATTAGAGATCTTGAGATTATGGAAAGAAGTATTATAGAGGGGTTAGATCTTTTTGAAAAGATATTCTCTTTTCGATCAAAATCTTTTATACCCCCCTGTTATACTTGGGACAGCAAATTGGAGAGTACATTAAATAATGAAGGCGTAAAATATATCCAGGGACTGATTTTCCAGTCGGTCCCCGTTGGATCATTTGGGAATTATCGTAAGAAAATTCATTTTTTGGGAAGCAGGAATCACTTTGGGCAATTGTTTTTAACAAGGAATTGTTTCTTTGAACCTAGCCTGACGAATTTCAAAGATCCAGTGGGTGAATGTCTTAAAAGAATAAACATTGCGTTTAGATGGCATAAGCCAGCAGTAATTTGTTCACACCGTATAAATTTCATGGGATCTCTAGACCCGAACAATAGAAGCAAAAACCTCGCTATGTTTAGCAACCTTCTAAAAGGAATACTGGAAAACTGGCCAGATGTCGAGTTTATGACATCAGATCAGCTTGGAGACCTGATTTCACTGGATCACATTAATATATGATCCTTGAAAGATTTGAAATTCAATTAAAGCCCGACGGTAAATAGAGTATTACCTTAAGACAATTTTATTATTGGATAGTAAATGAGTGAAAATGAAATAAATATCCTATTTACTGGTGACTTTTGTCCCGTGAACAGGATTGAGAAATTGGCATTAGGGGGCAAATTTGGAGCAATCTTCAACGATTTTATTGATATTCTTCATGGGAATGACCTGAATGTGACAGACCTTGAATGTCCCCTTACTGTTGGAACATCATGTAGAAAAAAGATTGGTCCTCACCAAAAGGCACACCCTGAGTGTATTGAAGCATTGAAATGTGGTGATATAGGCCTTGTTGCTTTAGCCAATAACCATATTATGGACTATGGCTCAGAAGGAATTTCAGATACTTTAAGGTTATGTAAGTCAAAAGATATTAATTTTGTTGGAGTTGGCAGTTCACCTGAAAAAGCTTCAGAGCCTTTTACTATGGTGATTAAGAATAGAAGGATTGCCATTTTTAACTATGCTGAAAATGAATTTATTTCAGCTTCAGATGGAGACTGGAACTGCAATCCGATCGATAATCAAAATATGTATTATGATTTGCACCAGGCCAGAGAAGCTAATGATTTTATTTTTGTCTTTGTACATGCAGGAAATGAGTATTTTAAGCTGCCTTCCCCACGGTTGCAAAGATTATTCAGATATCTGGTTGACTTAGGCGCAGATGCTGTCATTGCATCACACACACATGTTTTCTCAGGGTACGAAATATATAAATCTAAACCGATTTTTTATGGACTCGGGAACTTTATATATGATTGGCCCGGTAAAAGAAATATGGAGTGGAACAGAGGATTCGGAGTAAAATTTTCGCTTTCTGAAAGGGTTGATTTTGAATTAATACCCTTTCTTCAAGGGAATGAGCAACCTGGTGTGTTTTGCCTGAATAATATTGAACGAGATGAGTTTTTCAGAGAAATTAATATGTTAAATAAAATGATAAGTGATGAAAAAATGCTTGAGTCTGAATTCACAAAAAATTGCAGGTCAATATTCCCGATGTATGATGGATATATAGAACCGTATTTTGGGAAATTCATATCAAAACTTAGGCATTTAGGTTTTTTCCCAAGGTTAATGGGAAAAAGGAAAAGACTTTTATTATTAAACATTATAAGATGTGAGTCACACAGGGATGTGTTACTGAAAATCCTAGGTCAATATGAATAATTATGTTTTGTCATGTCAAAATTAAGATAAGATTCTCGATGTTGAATCCATTAATCAAGAACTGAATAAAAATGTGTGGAATTGCCGGGTTTATAAATACTGATGGTAATCCAGTCCTTCACACTGGGACAATTCTGGAGATGCTCAAGGTTCAGCAACACCGAGGTCCAGATGACAAAGGATTAGTGGCTTTCAGTTTTTTTAGCGGAGAATCAAAGAATCTTAATACGCTCCAAACCTCTAAGATTAATGAGCAATTCGAAGGCATTCTTGGATTTAACCGTTTAAGTATTCTGGACCTATCAATAAATGGGCATCAGCCAATGTCTAGCTACGATAGCAAAGTGATACTTGCATTGAATGGCGAAATATACAATGCATTTGATTTTAAAGAAGATTTGATATCTGATGGGTATGTTTTCAGGAGTAAGACCGATACTGAGGTCGTTCTTGCATTATACCTGAAGTATGGTTTGTCTGGGATGCTCGAACGATTGAATGGAATGTTTGCAATTGTAATAATTGATCTTCGAAACCAATCAATTTTTATCGCGCGGGACAGATTTGGGATTAAACCAATGTACTATATCTTCAACAAACATATTCTGGCATTTGCTTCAGAACTTAAAAGCTTTGGTTATATTGAGAATTTTGAATTTCAGCTTAGTCCAGATAAGGTTGATGAATACTTAATGTTTCGAAATAATTTGACTGATACTTTATTTAATAATATATATTCGATCAATCCGGGACATTTTCTTGTTTACTCTCCTGATCACGGGCTTAGTATTAAACAATATTTTAATATAAATGATTATCACCGCGTATCACAACCGGAGAGTAATCTTGAATCATATATCTCAAAGCTCGAACAATGGCTTACAAAGAGTGTCCGGAGCCAATTAATGAGTGACGTGAAATTAGGATGTCAATTATCTGGCGGAATAGATTCTTCAATTGTTACTTGGCTTGCAAACAAAGACAGCGCAAAGGGTAACTTTGAAGCAGTTTCTATTATTTTCTCGGATCAAAGATTTAATGAAGAGAAGTATATTGACATCATATCCGGCAAGGTAGGCATTGCTTCTCATAAGTTTCTCCTTGATCCAATCTATTATCTTGATAACATAGAAAAAGCAACCTGGCATCTTGAGACCCCAATAAACCATCCTAATACTATAGGTATCTATAGACTATCTCAACTTGCCAAAAAGTTCGTTACTGTACTTTTAAGTGGAGAAGGTGCCGATGAGGTTTTTGGCGGTTATGAAAGGTTTTATGAGATAAATTTCCCTTTAAAATCAAAAAGCTTGTTAAGGGTTGCACGTTCACATATTCTTAATCCCAAAGTTCTCTTAAAGTCATTAAATAATGATAACAGGATTATAATGGCGAGTTCTTTTATGTCTGAAGCAGTGGCGAAAGAACTTAAAGGAGATTTTAGATATGAAAGGGCTATTGAAGAAAGAATAATGCGTCTAAGTTCATTGTCAGGAACATTATTTGACCGGCAGGTTAAATATGAGTTATTATCGTACTTGCCTGACCTTTTGATCAGGCAAGACAAAATGTCAATGGCTCATTCAATTGAAAACAGGGTTCCATTCCTTGACAACGATCTCGTTCAAAATTCTTTTTCTATACCATCTGAATATCTTTTACTTAGCAAATACAATTCAAAGTTCAACAGTCAAAAGTATTTATTAAAGAAAATGTTGGCGGCTAATTTTGGGGATAGTTTTGCGTTTCGACAAAAGATGGGCTTTGGTATCCCAATAGCGGAATTTTTCATTGAAAAAAGATTTCAAGAATACTTAATTGACAAAGTGCTTCCTGGTATCCGGGACAGAGGAATTTTTAATTATAAGCTAATTGAAACCTGGTTACCTAATATAAGAAGAATTAAAAATAGCGAACTTGAAGCCTTGTGGATAATCATATCTTTCGAAATCTGGGCTTCTATCTTTTTGGACAATAGATTATGAGATTAGGAATACATCATAAAGCTGGTTCTTTTAGTGATCGCTGGATTTCTTACTGCGATGAGAAAGGTATACCCTGGAAAATGGTAGATTGTTACGACAATTCAATATTGGAACAACTAGCTGATTGCAATGCACTTATGTGGCATATTAATCAAAATAACCCAAAGGAGTTATTGTTTGCGAAACAATTAATATATTCACTTGGATTTTATGGGAAAAAGGTATTTCCGGATTTTAACACCGTCTGGCACTTCGATGATAAAGTAGGGCAAAAGTATCTTCTTGAAGCTATTAAGGCTCCAATACCTGATACTGAAGTATTTTATGACAAATTTCAGGCAACTACCTGGGCAAAAAGCACAAAATATCCAATAGTATTTAAATTAAGGAGCGGAGCTGGCTCACAAAATGTCAGGTTAGTTAATAATTTCAGGGAGGCACGAAGGATAATCAGAAGAGCCTTTAGCCGTGGTTTCAATAATTATTATGCACTTGGCCATTTAAAGGAGTCATGGCGTACATATTTTATGAAAAGAACTAATTTGCAGGATCTTTTGGAGGCCCATGTGAGAGTTGTGTATCCCCCTCCTTATGCTCGAGTCGGAGGTAGGGAAAGGGGCTATGTATATTTTCAGAAATTTGTGCCAGGGAATAAATTCGACATTAGGACAATAGTTATTGGAGATAAAGCATTTGCCATTAAACGAATTGTCCGCAAGAATGACTTCAGAGCCTCTGGCAGCGGGGTAATTCTATATGATCGGGAACATTTCGATGATCAGACTATTCAATTATCTTTTAATCTTGCCGAAGAATTGCATTCACAATGTACCGCATTTGATTTTATCTACGATAATGATAAAATATATGTGGTTGAAATAAGTTTTGGATTTAGTAAAGAAGGTTATGATCCGTGCCCGGGTTACTGGGACAAGGGGCTTAATTGGCATACCGGACAATTTAATCCATATGGTTGGATGGTAGATAACCTAATTAAGAGTATTTCAAAAGGTATATAACTTTAGAATCATTAAGATTTGGATGACCAGAAAATTCTTTGTCTTACAATACCCTCTCTACAACCGGGAGGCATGGAAAGGGCCATGTCCGAATTAGCATTGAATTTTTGTAAAGAGAAAAATCTTGTTGTGCACCTGATACTTTACGGCAGGGACCCTGAAATATTTTATTCCGTACCTCAAAATCTAATCATACATAGACCCCGAAAAGCTTTTAATAACCGGTTTAGGCTTATCTATACCTTAGGACGAATGTTGTTCTTGCGACGAAGCGTTAAATTAATAGGTCCCGATGCAGTACTAAGTTTTGGGGAGTATTGGAATAGCTTTGTTCTACTTGCTCTCCTAGTAACTAAGTATCCAATATTTATTTCGGATAGGTGTAGCCCTACAAAGACATTTGGTACCTTTCATCAGGTGCTCAGGAAATGGCTTTATCCGAAATCCCAGGGAGTAATAGCACAGACAGAAATTGCAAAACAGATGTATATTAGTGGGTTAAGATATAATAAAATTGGAGTTATAGGTAATCCAATTAGACAGTCCAAAACTTTTGGTAATACAAATAGAGAAAATATTGTTCTTACAGTAGGGAGGTTAATTGAATCAAAGCACCACGATAAGCTTATTGAATTATTTTCTGAAATTCCTGTGAATAATTGGAAGCTAGTTATTGTAGGGGATGATGCAATTAAGCAGAAGAACATGGATAGGCTTCGGGAACTGATTGAAAGGCTAAACATGGGAGGTAAAATCATTCTAACAGGAAATATTCAAGACGTGGAATTCTATTATCAGAAAAGTAAAATATTTGTCTTTACATCTTCATCCGAAGGATTTCCAAATGTTATAGGAGAAGCTCTTTCAGCTGGACTACCTGTAATATCGTTTGATTGTGTAGCAGGGCCGTCTGAACTTATACAAAATGGAGAGAATGGATATTTAATTCCGTTATTCGATTATAAGTCATTCAAAATTGCACTCCATAACTTAATGATTGACTCAAAACTTAGAGAGAAGATGTCTTTAAAGGCGCCGCCTAGTATAGCTCGTTTCTCATCTGAGACTATTTCAAAAACTTATTTAGAATTTATTTTCTCATGAAGTTGTTAGTGAATTGTTCAAACCTTAACAGCACAGGCCCTCTGCAGGTTGCGTTGTCCTTTATCAACGAATGTCGTAAATTTAAACATGACTATTATGTGGTTTGTGGATCTGGTCTGGGCGAACTAATCGATAAGGAAAAATTCCCGGCAAACTTCCGTTTTTACTTTATGGAAGGCAGAATTATTTCTAGCTTCAGGAATTATTTAAGAACAAAAAGAATTCTAAAATTTATTGAATCTCAAATTGTGCCGGATGCCGTTTTTACGGTTTTCGGACCATCTTATTGGAAGCCATCAGCAAGGCATATCCAGGGTTTTGCGACACCTCAAGTGTTATATCCAGAGAGCCCCTTCTTCAGTCTTATTTCAATCAGACAGGTGCTTTGGTGGAAGTTGCATAGACTAGCAAATCTGATTTTGCTTAGGAGAGAAAGCAAGGAGATTATTCTGGAGACATTCGAAATGGAACGGCGTCTTAAAGCAGTAATGCCTCAATGTAGGACTTATGTGGTCCCAAATACTTACTCTGAGTTCTACAAAACAATTGACCTTCCCAATAATAGGCAGATTGCCGAAGATGGGTACTTTAAGTTACTTACATTGTGTTCCTATAAACGGCATAAAAATCTTGAAATAATACCTCTGGTAATAGATGTACTTCAAAAGTATGCCCCCCCCAAGATTAAGTTTTATCTTACTCTTCCCGAGAATAAGTATTTGGAATTGATCGGGCCAGAATATAGACAACATGTAATTAATTTGGGACCTTTACATCCAAAAGAGTGCCCTGAGGTTTACACAAAAGTTGATGCAATGTTTTTACCCACACTCCTTGAGTCTTTTTCTGCCTCATATGCCGAAGCCATGATAATGGGAAAACCAATATTGACAAGCCACTATGACTTTGCTCACACAGTATGCGGTGATGCGGCAATTTACTTTGATCCTCTAAACCCTTCTTCTGTTGCCAAAGCAATACTTATGCTGATCGATGATCCCTCTTACTATAATGTTTTGGTTTATAAAGGAAAGGAACGATTGGAGTACTTCGGAGATGCATCTACCCGTGCGCGACGTTACCTGGACATTGCTTTGAAAAATGTATAAGCTTCTCTTGGTATCTGTTTTCGGGAATGTTGAGGCTGATACAAATGAAAGAGTAAATAGCCTTTATGATCTGTTATTATTCAAAGTTAAGATTGTAACTACAGATTTCTCACATCGTGATAAAAGGTATAAAACAAGAACAGGTTACAGAGATACAGACTATATTCATGTAACTTCATACAAAGGTAATCTATCGATATCAAGATTAATCAGTCATTGTTCTTTTGCTGTAAAGTTGTTTTTCTACATATTTGTTAAAGGGAAAAATTATGACATTATTTACTGCATTTCACCGACTCCTTCATCAGCATTTGTATGTGCACTATACAAAATCTTGAACAGGCGAAAAGTTTTGGTCATAGATATAATTGATATTTGGCCTGAAAGCTTAATACCCGTTGCCTCATACCTTAAATTTCTTTCTCCTTTTTTTTATTTATGGAAGAGCCTTTCAATAGTTGCTTATAAAGCTGCGGATGCTATTATTGGTGCCACCCAATATTATCAAAGTTCTGCCTCAAGATATAATAAAAGTGCGTTCACTAAATTTTACCCCTTGGGTATTGAATATGACAGAGATCTATCAAGTTTTGAAGAACCACATCTTAAAATCTCAAAAGCTACTGATGAAATTTGGATAGCATATGCTGGTAATCTTGGAGCTGCATATGATTTTGATGCCATGATAAATGCGGTTAAGTTTACGGTAGAAAATTCATTTGACAAAAAAATACGCTTAATTTTCATAGGAGGAGGAGAAAGAGAGGTGGAGATAAAAGAAAAGTTATCCTTATCAGGAATTAGTTATTTAATAACTGGGAACATTAAATATGGCGAATATCTGTCATATCTTAAGTATTGTGATATAGGTCTGAACATTTTTATTGCAAACACTAAAGTAATTCAAAGCTACAAATTTAATGACTATGTCCTTTGTGGTCTGTTTATTATAAATAATCTGAGGGGTGAGACTTCTGATATAATTCAAGAGTATAATATTGGCTGCAATGTCTTTTCTTTGGACATAAGACTGAAAGAAGCATTGCTGGAGGTGGTTAGTAATTGGGACTCTCTAAAGTCTCGCATTAAATCAGATTGCCAGAAAGTTATCAATGAGAGGCTTTCCAAGAAATTAATTTATGAGAATCTGAGTTTAGATTTGATAAAAGTGGCAGAAATGAAACTTAGGACGTCCGATAGCTAGGTCTTTAAAGAATATAACCATTCCATGGAAATTGAAGAATCAATAATTGATTATCACCATCGTATAAGCAATAAGTCCAGCATTTATACCAAAATCTTCAAACCTTTTTGTGATAGAATCCTGGCCATTGTATTCCTTATAGTTCTTTCACCTTTGTTCCTTGCTGTATCAATTTTCATAAAATTTGATTCTAAAGGTCCGGTTTTTTTTGTTCAGGAGAGATTAGGGTATATGGGTAGAGTTTTTAAAATTATCAAGTTTCGCTCAATGATTACTAATGCCAAGCGGACTCCTGGTCAGGACCTTTATGAAACTGACCCTGTCATAACAAAGGCAGGTCGTATTTTACGGCGCACAAGTATAGATGAAATCCCACAATTGATAAATATCCTTAAAGGAGATATGAGTTTTATTGGTCCTAGGCCTCCGGTAACTTATTATCCAAGAAAAATAAATGAATACAGTTCATTTGAGTTACAGCGTTTTTATGTGAAGCCCGGTATTAGTGGACTCGCACAAGTTAGATGTCGAGAAATTCATGATTGGGATATCAATATCCCAATTGATGTAGAATACGTAAAGAACTACTCCCTTTCATATGATCTGAAACTCTTTATATTATCCCTGTTTATGTTTTTCAAGAGAGACAATATCTACAGCAGGGACCAGAAACAGCAAAATGCACCTTCCTAAACACATATATGGACAAAGTTGTTGCCATTCACCAGCCTAACTATTTACCATGGATGGGATATTTTCATAAGATATCCCGGTCAGAAGTATTTGTCTTTCTGGACGATGCGCAGTTTTCAAATGAGGGTATGCATAACTATACCTATATTAAAACTCCAAATGGAGCTTTTCGACTTAAATTGCCGGTTAACCAGAGGTTTGGCGATAGAATCAATCAGGTTAGCTCGAAGGATGAATTGCATTGGAAGGGGAAGCATATGGAAATTATTGAGTCTAACTATAGATCAGCTAAATTTTTCGATGAAGTTTTTTCAGATTATATATCAATTCTGGAGCAGGAATATTCTAATATAGCTGAAATGAATATAGCTTTCATAAAATTTTTTTGTAAGAAGCTGGGATTGGTATCTAGGTTTGTTCTTTCGTCCGAATTGAATATCAATCTTTTAAAAACTGAAAGGATAATAGCTATATGTACTTTGCTTGGCGCTACCAGGTATTTTTCAGGGAATGGAGCCAGGGCTTACCAGAATGAAGAAGATTTTATTAAGGCTGGCATCTCTCTGCAATATTCGAATTATGTACCCGTGGTCTATCCACAGGTTGGAGATGGTTTTCAGTTAAATGTTTCAGCGCTAGATTTTTTTATGAATTGCGGTTATGACTGGAACTTGATTATAAGGTCTCAACATAAAACAACATAATGGAAATAGGCAGCTTTCTTCCACTTGATTTAAAAATATCAGGAGAACATTATTTTGACATCGACAATAATGTGGGTAGATTCAACTCTGCCCGTGCTGGAATATTTTATGCTTGCGGCCTTTATGGTTGTGAGATTATTTGGGTCCCCTACTATCTATGTCAATCAGTAAGCCAATTCCTATTGAATCACAATATTAAAGTTAAATATTATAATATAGATTATAATTTTGAACCGGTCAACATTAAACAATCTGCAAATGAAGCTGTATTGTTAGTTAATTACTATGGTATAATATCTAACCAAAGACTTCAATCTATAGCAAAGAATTACTTCAATATTGTTATTGACAATGCAGCGTCGTTCTTTACAGAGCCTCTTGCTGATTATTATCAAGTCTATTCACCGAGGAAGTTTTTTGGTGTCCCAGATGGATGTTATGTTGTTGGTAAAGATGCTGGGTTATTTATTAAAAGGTATAAACAGGATAAATCTTCATCAACTTCGTTATTCCTCCTCCAAAGATTTGAGCATAAGACAAGCACAATTTATGAGCAAAGAATGAATAATGAGGCAAGGATAAATTCATCAGGTATTCTTAGAATGTCCAGGCTTTCGATTACCCTGTTAAAAAGCATTGACTATAAAAAGATAAAGAGTATAAGGGCACAAAACTTTATGCTCGCTCATAAATTATTCGGACACTTAAATTTAATAGATCCCACTAAGTACACTTCTGACCAATGTGTGCCTATGATTTACCCACTGGTTACTATTGATAGTGAATTGGATGAAAAGCTAAGAAAGAATCGAATCTATGTAGGGCGTTTATGGAAATCAGTCTTAAATGATGTGACGGGTGATAGTTTTGAAGCCTACCTATCGCAGTTTATGATTCCTATTCCAATTGATCAGAGATATGGACCGCGCGAGATAAATTATTGTTACAGAATTATATGTAGACTCATGGCCGGAGAATAGAGTCTAATATAAAAACGGTAATTTAATATTGGAGGTAAATGAGTGATACTCTTTTTAAGGTCTTGATTGTAATGATGAGAATCAAAGATTATTAGGTTAATCAGAAAAGAATTCTTTGGCTAAACTCATTTCTGACATATGAAGGTAAAAGATTTATCTAAATCTTGCCCTGTTTGTAACAATAAGACATTGACCATTTCAGGTTCATCTCGCAATAGCAAAGACCAGAGCAATCTGCATTTGTTAATTTATTATTGTGAGAAGTGCAATTCCTATATACGCGAGATAAGTGAAGAAAGAATTCTGGCAATATTAGGAGAAGCGGAATATACAAAAATCCAGAATGAGGAACTACAGTTTTACTCCAGAATAAACTTCTTCGCATATTTGTTTTCTTTGGCATCAAAATTCAGTAAATCACCCAATAATTGGTTGGATTATGGTTGTTCGTATGGGCATTTTATGACTTATCTCTCTAAGAAAGGTCTTTTGTGCACTGGAATAGAAATATCTGACAAGGTGAGGAATTATGCTCTCAGCCTGGGCCTTGACGTGAAGAAACAATTGAGTGATTTAGCAGAAAGTCAATTATTTGACATAGTTAGTATCATAGATACACTATATTATCTCAGAAATCCTCACACGTTATTAGAAGAAATACACCATAGATTGAGGGATAATGGAATTATTATTCTTAGGGTTCAGAACCGTAACTGGCTTATGAAGGTAGACAATTTTATTTCAAACGGCAGAATTTTTAATTCTTTGGGTGATATGGTGATCAGTTATAGTGAGAAGAGTCTAAAGTTGCTTTTAAAGGCGAACGGTTTTAAAATTTTAAAGTTTAGTGTTCGAGAAAAGGGAAAACAAAGAAATACCTCAATTGCCTGCTTCTACTTTATAACACAAGTTATTTACCATTTAACGTTTGGTTTGATAAATCTGGTTCCCGGATTTATTGTCATTGCAAGAAAAGATGGATGCCCGTGAAGGCAGGGACAAAAAATTGTAAAGAAAATAAATATCTGGAGAATAAAAGATTAGATAATATTTTTAAATTCAATGGACATTTGAAAATCTGTTATTAATTATCAATACATTCCATGCCAAAAAGAATATTAATTATTGCTCCACATCCAGATGATGAAGTTCTTGGTTGTGGAGGTATCATAAAAAAGTTTTCAAACCAGGACAAAGAAGTAATGATCCTAATTATGTCACGTGGGAAAAGTACTTTATACTCGGAAGATAGAATTCTTAATATTCGGAATGAAGCGTTAATGGCACATAAGATATTGGGAGTTCATGAGACAAGATTTATGGACTATCCTGCCCCCGAATTGGACCTGATATCAATATCTGAACTATCTTCCTCAATCCTTAGCGTGATAGATGAATTTAAACCTGGTACAATTTTTTTGCCGCATTCAGGAGATTTGCATCATGATCATAAAGCAGTCTTCAATGCAGGTCTGGTTGCAGCAAGACCAATTAAAAACTGCCCTGTGAAATGTATTTATTCATATGAGACTCTTTCCGAGACTGATTGGTCAGCTCCATTTTGTTCTGATACCTTCATTCCAAATTGTTTTATTAATATTACAGAAGTTTTCCCTTATAAAACTGAAGCCATGAGTTGTTATAAAAGCCAATTGCGTGATTTTCCAAATCCAAGATCCTTACAGTCCGTTGAGGCTCTTTCAAACTTAAGAGGAGGTACAGTTGGCTTCTCTAATGCAGAAGCTTTTATGGCAATTCGCATTATTAAAGATTAGAATGAAAGCCAGGCTCTAAGTTAAAATTCACAAATAAGCTTAGCCTTTTCACATAATTAGTCTAAAAGTTAAATCAATAATTAGTTAACCATGAAGGAGAAGTTCATGATTGTTTTTGCTGAAGCACTGGAAATTGAACCTGAAAGAATAAATGAAGGTGACCATTTCCGGGACTATGAAACGTATAGTTCACTGACAGAATTATCCATTCTTGCCATGCTTGATAGTGAGTTCGGAATTGAAATAGAAATGAAAGATTTCAACAAATTTGATACTGTTGAAGATTTGATCAAATTGGTCACAAAAAAATGAAATATGGCCTTGATATCATATAATGAGGTTGGAATATCGGGTATTGCAGCTGCAGTTCCAAGCAAAGTTATTAATAATATTAATTATGATCTTTATTTCAAAAAAGAGGATATAAAAGAGATAGTTGAAAAAATCGGGGTCAGAGAACGAAGATTTGCTGATGAAAATACATGCTCTTCTGACCTCTGTTTTGCGGCTGCTGAAAGGCTTTTTACCGACATGAATATTGATCGTGAGGAGATTGATCTACTTATTTTTATCTCCCAAACTCCTGATTACCGGATGCCTGCCACTTCGGTGTTGCTTCAGGACCGGTTGAAACTTCTTCCCTCCACAATCACCATTGATATTAACCTAGGATGTTCTGCTTTTTTATATGGCCTTACAATTGCTTATTCAATGCTAAAAACAGATGGGATCAGAAAAGCCCTGATTCTGGACGGCGAAACTCGCTCAAAGGTCTACTCACAAAAAGACCGTAAAACTGGATTTCTTTTTGGTGACGGAGGCGTAGCCGCCATTATTGAAAAAGGAGCGAAGTTTGGACGAAGCTGGTTTTCGCTTAATTCTGATGGTTCACGCGAATCATTGATAAAAATTCCTGCCGGTGGATACAGAAAGATGAGCTCGATCGAGACTCTTGAAGAAAGAGTGGTTGATGAATACGGAAATATTCGTTCTGAGGAACAGGGTTATATGAGTGGGGCAGACGTTTTTAACTTCGTAATTAGAGAGGTTCCACGGGATTTCAACAGGTTACTAGAGTTCTCTGGTATTGCACAAGATTCGATTGATTATTATATTTTTCATCAGGCAAATAGCTACATCAACGGTTTTCTGGCTAGGAAACTAAAACTTCCCGAAGGTAAGCTTCCATCTACAATAGAAAGGTTTGGGAATACGTCTTCTGTCTCCATTCCGCTTACAATTGTATCAGAATTAAGAAACAGTCTTACAGGTCATAAAAGATTACTATTAAGTGGCTTTGGGGTTGGCCTTACATGGGGCACGGCAATTATTGATGTTCAGGACTGTTTTTTGTGCAATATAGTTGAGATTTAAAATATTGAGTTTTTGGACATAATAATAAATTTAGCAAAAATAAGACAGGGCAGGGAGTCAAAAAATAAATCATATTTTGCAAATGATCACAAAAGATACCTTCAGCCTTAAAGGTAAAAAGATTATTATAACCGGTGCGTCGTCAGGTATTGGCAGACAATGTGCTGTTTCGTGCAGTCAGAAAGGAGCAACCATTGTACTTATAGGAAGAGATAAGGTAAGGCTAGATGAAACAATAGATTTATTGTCAGAATCTTCTGGACACATATCATATACTGTTGACCTGTTGGAATATGATCAGGTTGGAGCTATTTTGGAAGATGCTGTGAGTAAAATTGGGAAAGTAGATGGACTAATTAATTGTGCAGGCATTTCTACAACCTTGCCCATAAATGCAACTTCAAATGATAAAGTCGAACATTTTTTGAGGACTAATGTAATAGGTCCTTTCAATCTGACTCGACAGTTTGTCAGATCATGCAATATTTCTGAATCCGGTGGAAGCATCATCTTTATTAGTTCTGTTATGGCGGTTGTGGGAGAAAAGGGGAAGACCCTATATTCAACAACAAAGGGGGCACTTATTTCTGCAGCAAGGTCTATGGCAGTTGAACTGGCCTCAAGGAAGATTCGTGTAAATGGAATATCACCGGGAGTAGTGATATCTCCTATGTCCGAGGAAGCCATTTATAGCCAAAATGAGGATTCATTGAATAAGATAAAAGCTATGCATCCGTTAGGACTGGGTTGGCCCGAAGATGTAGCAAATGCCTGTGTCTTTCTCTTATCAGATGCAGCAAGATGGATTACCGGTATCAATCTGATTGTCGATGGCGGATATACTGCAAGATAATTTAAGGTGAAGCTACTTGATAATCATATGATTGAAACTGTTATTATTGGCGCGGGCGGTCATGCTGCTGAGATTGATGAGTATATAAAATATAATCAACGATTAACGGGAGTACATATATTTCAGGTAATTGGATTTCTGGATGATAATCCAGATAACTATAAAAGATACAGATTTTCGGCCCCTCTTATAGGGAATGTGAAAGATCATTGTGTAATTGAGGGAATGAATTATATAATAGGGATAGCAAGCCTGAAGTACAGACGTCCTATTGTTGAAGACTTTATGGCAAAAGGCGGACAATTTGCTCCTCTAATCCATCATAATGCTTACATATCTGAATCGGCTTCTGTAGGAGAAGGTTCAATAATTGGTCCTAATGCCACTATTGGACCGAATGTCCGGATAGGAAGCTTTACATTGGTAAATGCAAGGAGTAGTATCGGGCATGACACTGAAGTCGGAAGCTTTAATTTCATAAGCCCTAATGTTTGCTTTTCAGGGTTTACTGTAGTAGGTGATGATAACCTTTTCGGGATTAACAGTGCAACAATACCCGGAATCAGAATTGGCAGCAGAAATAAAGTCGCCGCAGGTATGATTTTGGATCAGAATATTGGAGATGACAGTATTGTGTTTTATCGATTTAAAGAAAGAGTAATTGCAGTACCTAAATTGTAGATACTTCTGATCTGCATTTTAAATCGACCTTTATAAGCCAGTCAGAGATTGGCTTATTTTATTATTAATTTACCTGTTGAAACCACGCAATTTGTTTTAGTCAGCATCAAAACATATGTGCCAGGGGATAAGTTGCCTAGGTTGAATTCCCTGATATACTGTAGGTCTTTAAATAAATCATCCTTGATGATTTTTCCGGACATGTTAATTATGGATACTTTATCTGGATAATTTTCAGCTTCAAAATCTGACAAATCCAAGGTAAAATGCCCATCGTTTGGATTTGGGTATAGTTTTAAAGGGTCAAAATTATGATAATAGGAGTCTAAGATAGTGAATTCAGTCTCTGATACTTCAGAAGTAGCCCCTAAGTTATCCGTGGCAACCGCGGTAATGATATATTTGCCTGCATCAGCATTTCCCATAACATATATATAAGGAGCGGTAAAGATTTCGGAAATTGTGGTAGTCCCGTTTTTGAATTCAACCTTTACGATTTCACCGTCGGGATCGGAAGCTACCGCCTCAATGACTATCTTTTCATTTTTACTGAATTTTCTTCCCTTGTTTGGATTTTTAATACTTACCAGTGGCAATTGGTTGACAGTGCTTATTGATTTTTCGACAACAACAACAACAGGTTCTGAAGTCGACCTTGATCCCAGATTATCATTGGCCACTGCTGTTATGATATAGGTGCCTTCGGGAATATTTTTCCAGGTGAATGTATATGGCAATGAGACGCATTCACCAAGTTTTGAACTGCCATTGAAAAACTCAACTTTGCTTATTGTACCGTCAGGATCAGATGCGGATGCATTAATTGTTATTGTAGCTGGGGCAGTAAAAGAAGTATTCTTAGTGGGGGAAGAAATGAATACCAGTGGAGGTAGATTGGACCCTTGGCCACAATTATTAATTACTGTCTTAGCAGAAAAAGAAACTGCCTGGCCTCCGGAAGGTGTCTGCAAAGGATTAACCGATGGTTTGGTATAGGCGATTGTTACGGCATCACCATAAACCACTTGGCTTGATAGAGTAAGAATCACCTTTGTTCCTGAAATTGTAACTGAGCTGATGCTTCTCGATATGGAGTTTACCTTAACCGTAAATGCTGAAACTGCCGGAACAATATTTGCCAGCGTAATGCTGAATGTCATCTCAAGTTTGGAAGGTGCAGCATTCTCAATGGCAGCACTGACAAAGACCGGAGATGATACTGTAACACTTCCTGCGTTGAATTCGGAATAACCAATATCAGGTGCCGATCCCGTAAAAGGTAATCCCACATCTACCCCTGCATCAATTAAGTCACTTCCTTCCCTTAGTTTTAAAAATGTGATATCTGGTAATGATCCACCGGATTTTCTGTCAGCCGTTAATTGAGCAAATGCGGTTGTCTTGTCTGTTAAGGCAAAATCTTCATTAGATACAGTAAAGGTTATACCAGTAGTCCACGTATTGCAAATACTTGTAAAAAACCCTCCTCCAGACCAATCGCTGTCATCTACCTCTTTCCCGGTCCACCATGTGCTGGCATATGCAATATTATTCCTGTAGTCATTGTTTCTTTGGGGAGGAGTCAGCCAACCACCTGTAATATAGCCGATGTAGTTATTATATGAAGTATTATTATACCATTGTCCTTCAATGGAATAAAATCCATTGTTTGCCTCAGTAAAACCTCCACCTGTATTACCAAAATTATAAGCCGCAAGATTATTGGTAAGTCTTCTTGTTAAGCCTAAAAAATCATTATTTACAACAGCTGCATCTGTAATCTTAAATCCATTGCCGTCACCACCAAGCCTCCCGTTACCAAATGACCATGAATTTTTTACCTCGACTAGCCCCGCTCCCCATAAATTAAACCCGTCATCAGAATTGTTCCAGGCTCTGCAACCGTCAAAGAGTAAATAAGAATCTGTGGTCATATTACCTGCATTCCAGCCATCACCCCAGCCTCCCTGAAACCCTCCTGTATACATACTGTCACAGCAATTATAGACATCGCAGTTTATGAAATATGTTGAATCAACCTCTACGGATGGCGAGTAAAATATTCCTCTACCGCTTATGTCATGAACTGTTATATTTTCAAATCTGTGATATTTTGAATCAGCAATTACCATACCCTGTACTTTGACATTATCATATATCTGCCAATAGTTTCTAATAGTCAAACCCCTCCAGTGTATATAGTTCGCTTTCTCAATATAAAGTCCACCACTCCATGTCTCACTCCCTGCTGACGGCTGGGTAGGTCTGATTAGCGATCCATCAAGAATCGGGGTCTCATTTGGGTAATTCAGAAAATGTATATAGTTATCAGCGGTTCCTGAATGCCCGATGCCAAGTGAAGGTATCATTTCAATGTTATCCCCTGGCTTATGATACCAAACTCCGCCTCTAAAATATACAGTATCTCCTGCTTGGGCTGTTTTGAGCGCCTTCTGCCATGTTGCCCAGGGCTGGGTTAGAGTACCAGGGGAATAATCACTACCACCTGTCGGTGCTACATAATAAGTCTTGGCCGATGCAACCAAACCTATTAATGATACAATCACAACAAGAAGTCTTTTCATATTAACAGATATTTTGACGAATAACAAATAAATGTTGACAAACATAATAAATTTAACGACAAAGATACGCATTTGTTGCATTTTCCGTTATGATGTTCTAAATAGCTCATGGAATAATCACAATAATTTATGTCTGCGAACGATAATTAACCTAGGTAAAAACATGATTAAATGGGTTATCCATTAATTGTTAAAAATCGATAAGGTTGTCACATCTCAAAATGTCCTCCTGATTCATATTTTAGTCAAAAGCTGTCAACTGTTAGTCATAATTAATTAGCTAGAACCATATACTTGTTAAATCTTCGGTGTTTTGGAAAATAATAAAAGATGGAATTGACTTCATTTAAATTTATTGCCCTCGCAATTGGCTCCATTTTCATTTATTATTTGCTTAGCCAACGTTACAGGGTTTGGATGCTCAACCTGCTGAGTTTGCTGTTTATAGCATCTTATAGTTATACACTTCTTATTTATGTTGTAGCTTATGCACTAATGAATTTCCTGTTTGGATGGGGAATCTCGAGCTGCCTAAATAAGAAAGTATTATTCAGAATTGGACTTCTTGCAAACCTTACTCAACTTATTATCTTAAAATATTCTTCTTTTGCTATAAACCCTTTCCTTAACCTGTTAGGCTGTGATATAGGGCTTACAAATCTCTCGAAGATCTTCATACCTATTGGGATATCTTACTTCACTCTTCAGGGGCTCGGATATCTAATTAACATAAAAATGGGATGGGAAAAACCAGAAATGAAGTTTCAGAACTTCCTTTTATATTATATCTTCTACCCTAAGTTCTTGTCAGGACCCGTTGAAAGATCGAATCATTTTCTTCCACAACTTAATGTTCAACAAAGATTCAATCAAGCGGGTGTGACTAGTGGATTAAGAATGATATTATTGGGGCTATTTAAAAAAGTGGTCATAGCTAACCAACTTGCATTGTACGTGAACAGCTATTATTCAAATATAGATACAGAATTAAAACCATTTATCTGGATGATTATCATTATACAACCCCTTTATCTTTATTTTGACTTTTCTGGGTATACAGATATCGCTATTGGAATTGCAAGGATATATGGGATCAATCTTTTGCCAAATTTTAACAAACCCTTTGTTGCGGAGAATGTCACCAATTTTTGGAAAAGATTTCATATGTCATTATCATCATGGTTTAATGATTATGTATTTAAACAAATTAGTTATAAGCGCAGGAAATGGGGATTGTTTGCATCGGTTTGGGCTATGATGGTTACCTGGACTTTATTCGGGATTTGGCATGGGGCTGGATGGAACTTCATGTTCCTTGGAATGATGCAGGCTCTTGCCATATTATACGAATTTTTTACAAAAAAATGGAGGGTAACTTTGTTCTTAAAACTTCCGAAAGTTGTAAAATTATGGGGAAGTCGGTTTTTAACTTATTTATTCTATGGTACATCACTTCTCTTTTTCTTTTCTTCAGACATGAAATCAGAATTTGCCGCTTTCCCTTTTCTTTTTAAAGGCGGTAGTTTATTTCCCGGTGGAGAAAGGATTGAATTATTAATCATTTCTTTGATATTAGCATTAGTTTTCATATCAGCCGAAGTTATTGAAAATGATCAACCTGAAATTTCAGCCCGAATCAGAAACCTTTGGTCTGGAGAAAAATCTTGGAACAGATTAATCCGATGGGTCTCATATTTTTTTGCAGTAACGGCGATTCTTATATTGAGTAACGAAACACAGGAATTCATTTATTTTCAGTTCTAAATGAAGAAGTTTGCTTTGAGTTTGATAGTTTTTTCAGTCCTATTCTTGGGGTACGAAAAAGTTTTTATTCTGGTGGCCAATATATCGGCAAATAATGAAGTTGATAAAAGGTTGGAATATTTGATAAAGGGTGAAGTTAGCAAGGACATTATTATAATAGGATCTTCAACCGGAAGCAGAGATATTATCGCAGGTCAGATTGAGGATAGCACAGGATATTCTGTTTATAATTTGTGTTACCCGGGATCAAACGATGAATTCCATGAATTCATACTCAGAACCCTGATCAAATTCAATAAACCACCAAAATTACTTTTACTTGTAGTAGACGATTCTAAGGAATTACTCTATGATGAGACAACCAATTTTAGAAATGACAGGTTATATCCGCTGGTAAAATACCGGCATATTCGCCAGGAGCTTGTAGCTCGAGGTGATAAGGACGAATTTTTGTCGAGGTTTCTTGTGTTACACCAATTAAATAAATCAAATCTTGATTTACGGAAGAAAAGATTTACTCCTCTTGATACTATTCTCGAGTGTGGTTCGATGCCAATATCATGGCAGCGAAAAGGGCGAGAATGGAAATACGGTTCTATCGAAGAAATTTATCAGGTTGAGGATGAACTTCCAGCAAAAGTTGCTGCATTTAAGAAAATAATAAGTACGTGCCAAGAGATGAATATAGAGATACTTGTTGTATTTCCTCCGCAATATAAGGTTCTAAATATGTCATTCGTGTCAAGAATTAAAGAACTGGGAGGATCGAAGACAAATTATTATATTTACAATCAAAATGATCCTGTATATAAAGATAAAAGTAGTTACTATGATGAGACTCATCTGATTAGAAAGGCCGCAGTAAGGTTTACAAATGAGATTACTTTATATCTTGACACTTTGAATCTTAACAAACCAATGCTATTGAATTAAGGATTCTTTAATATATTTGATCAATCCTAAAATTAAACTCAGAGAAGCAGGTGATATTATATGTTAATTGTGAATACAATCGTTGTATTTTCTGAATGAGTTCTTTGATTGAAAACAAAACTTCTGGTTCAAAATTATAGATTTGTTTTTAATTTAGTAAAAGTCAAAACGGAGTTATTTTATTAACTCAAACTTGCCGTTCCATGAAAAGTATGCAATTGATAATATTTTTCTTATTTCTTACATCAATCAGTTACTGTCAGATCATTGCCGATCATAGCGTGGTTGACAAGTTTGATCAGATACCTTCGTATTATATCAATGAAGTAAAGAAGATGTATGTTGCATTTTACGGGGAGTCTCATTCAGGTGCATATGATAATGGGATGGAACTGTTGGAGGCAT
>JAGODU010000248.1 GCA_017998095.1 Prolixibacteraceae bacterium
GTTAAAGATATCTTCTTCAAATGCCATATGCTGAGGTTCGGCAATATTTTCCCCGGCACTTCGTTTCTTTTTTCTGCTACCAATGGCACCGACAACAGAAATAAGCAAAACAATTAAAAAAGGTATTAAATCATCCATTGAAATGCTGTAATAGATTAAATTTGCATAACTTCTTAAAAGTAATTAAAATGAAGATTAAACTGAAATATATTCTTATTTTTTCAATATTTTCCCTGATATTTTTTTCATGCGATAAAGACAATCAGGATTATGTACCTTATACTCTTGTTGACTTTACAATTGATCTGACAATTAATAATAATCTGGCAAATCCGGGTTATTCTGAATTGATACCACAAGCCGGTTTTGGTGGAGTTATCATTTATTGTGAATATTATGATTTTTCTTCACCGGCAAATTCAATGTACCATGCCTTTGATGCTACATGTACAAATGAATTAAGTAAAGAATGTACAGTAATTAACGAAGGCAACAGTTTTTACGCTGTATGCCCCTGTTGCAATTCCAAGTACGAACTTGTTACAGGATATCCGGTAGATGGTGATGCCAAAAAACCATTGAAGTCTTACAACATTGGTTTATTTGGCAACAAGATCTTCGTCAAGAATTAATACCTGTAATGATCAGGCTTATAAGGTCCTTCAACATTTACACCTATATAGTCTGCCTGATCCTTTGTAAGTGTTGTAAGTTTTACTCCTATCTGTTCAAGATGCAAACGGGCAACCTCTTCATCAAGTTTCTTAGGTAATCGGTATACTCCAAGTTCATGCTCCCCGGTGAATAGTTCTATCTGAGCAAGAGTCTGATTAGTAAATGAATTACTCATTACAAATGAAGGATGACCTGTTGCACAACCCAGATTTACAAGACGACCTTCAGCAAGTAAATAAATTGAATGACCATCTTCATAAGTATATTTGTCAACCTGAGGTTTTATATTAGTAATAACAATTCCAGGCCATTGATTTAGCCTGCTAACTTGTATTTCGTTGTCGAAATGTCCTATATTACAAACTATTGCCTGATCTTTCATTGATGCCATATGCTCACCTGTAATAATATCCCTGTTACCGGTAGTAGTCACAAATATATTGCCTTCAGAAACAGCTTCTTCCATTGTCTTTACTTCAAAACCTTCCATAGCTGCCTGCAATGCACATATCGGATCAATTTCTGTTACAATTACCCGAGCTCCATAGCCTCTCATTGAACGGGCACAACCTTTTCCAACATCTCCGTATCCTGCCACAACAACAACTTTACCGGCTATCATAACATCGGTAGCTCTTTTTATACCGTCGGCCAATGATTCCCTGCACCCATATAGATTGTCAAACTTAGATTTTGTAACTGAATCATTTACATTGATTGCAGGAAATAATAATTTTCCTTCCTCAAGCATTTGATAAAGACGATGAACTCCTGTTGTTGTTTCTTCTGAAACACCTTTTATTTCTTTTGCCACTTTATGCCAGCGACCCGGATTCACTTTTATTGTTTCCTTCAAACACTTGAACAGCTCTAATTCATCTTGCGCATCAGTTTGTTTATCAAGTATTGAAGAATCATCTTCTGCAGCATAACCAATGTGAACCATCATTGTTGCATCTCCTCCATCATCAACTATAACATTAGGTCCAGATCCGTTCCCGAAATCCAATGCCCTTTCAGTACACCACCAGTATTCTTCAAGAGTTTCTCCCTTCCATGCAAAAACTGGTATTCCAGCTTCAGCAATGGCCGCAGCAGCATGATCCTGAGTAGAAAAAATATTACAGCTTGCCCATCTGACTTTTGCTCCAAGTTCAACAAGTGTTTCAATAAGCACTGCTGTTTGTATAGTCATATGCAAAGAACCTGTAATTCTTGCACCGGATAAAGGCTTACTTTTACCATATTTTTCACGTAAAGCCATCAACCCAGGCATTTCTTTTTCAGCAATTTCAATTTCTTTCCTGCCAAAACCGGCTAACTTTATATCTGAAACTCTATATTCCATTTCTATTGATTTGTTTATTATTATTCTGATAAAGATTGCAAAGATAATACAACATTGAATTTAAGATACTTCTGCCAGAATTTTTAATGCTTCAGCCTTATCTTCAATTAATTGATCTTTTAATCTGTAGATGTTGGGGAATTTTCTCTCTTCCCTTATTCTTTTATGAATGAATATGGTAAGTTGCTTTTGATATATATCCTGATCAAAATCAAAAATATTCACTTCTATTGTTCTATGATCTGCATTATTTTTAAACGTTGGTCTGAAACCAATATTCATCATTCCCTTATATTTTTTATCTTCAAAACATACAGTAACTGCATATACACCCTCAACTGGTATTAGCTTGTATGTATCACCGCATATTAAATTTGCCGTTGGAAATCCTATTCCTCTGCCAATTTTTTTTCCTTCTGCTACTATTCCCTGAATTGAATAATTATATCCAAGAAAACTGTTGGCTTTGTCAATATCTCCATTTTGAATTGCTGCTCTGATCTTTGATGAGCTTATATCAACTTCATCCAATATAAAAGTATCAATCTTTTCTACATTAAAAGATAGTTTCTTTTGTAATGCAAGTATATTTTCATATGAACCTTCCCTCTTCTTACCCAGCCTGTGATCATGACCAACAACCAAAGTGTGAATATTCATTTTACCAATAAGAATTTCCCTGATGAATTCTTCATACGACATTTCGGCAAAATCTATAGTAAAAGGGAAAACAACCAGATGATTAACTCCGGCCTTTTCAAGAAGTTCTGCCTTTTCTGTAAAAGAAGATAATAATCTGAGATTTGACTCATTTGCAGATACAACAAGACGAGGATGTGGATAGAAAGTAAAGATTACGCTTTCTCCCCCCACTTCACGAGCTATCTCATTTAAGCGTGATATTACTTTTCTGTGCCCCAAATGTACTCCGTCAAATGTTCCTATTGTTACAACAGGAAATGTAGCATTGAAAAAATCTATGTCGTAATGTATTTTCAAATCTTCCTGAGAATTAATTGGCAAAAGTAATTATTTTGTTCAATCAATTTTTTCTTATTTCTTAAAAATTGTTAATAGATTTTTCTCTTTTCTATAAAATGTTATTTTAGCTGCAAATTATGAACATTTTCAATATGAAAAAACTTTTAATCTTTTGTATTATTCTGATTTCATTTTTTTCATGTAAAAAATCAGATAATTTTATTATTGAAGGTAAAATTACAAATTCACCTAATAAAAAAGTATATCTTGAGAAGTTGGGTATAAATAGTTCTACAACTTACGATTCTTCAAAAGTTGATAATCAGGGAAGATTTAAATTAAAAGGTAAAATTGATCAGCCTACTTTTTTTATTCTAAAAGCCGGAAACCAAAAGTTTATTACTCTACTTATCGATTCAATAGAAAAAATAAACTTCTCTGCCGATTTTATTAACTTTTCAAATGACTATAAAATTGAAGGCTCGTACGGTTCACAAAGAGTTAAAGAGCTGAATAACCAACTGGCAAATACTAACAACCGCATAGATTCTGTAACCTCTTTAATTTCATTATATGCCAACACTCCGGGATATGAAGATAAAATATCTGAATGGCAAAGAAAAATTAATAACCTGATACTCGAACAACAACAATTTTCCAACAGATTTATTGCTGAAAATCCATTTTCCCTTGCTTCAGTTCTGGCTATATATCAAAAATTCAACAATGGCAACTACGTTGTTCAGGATTTACAAACTATAAAGGTTGCAGCTTCTGCTCTATATTCCATGTACCCAAAATCTGAACACGCAAAAACTTTGTATGAAGATACTAAACAACTAATGCAGGACGTCCACAATCTTGAAGTACAGAATTTTATTAAAGAAAAAGGTGTAAACTCTCCTGAAATTACTTTACCTGACAGCACTGGCAGAATTATTAATCTTTCATCATTAAGGGGAAAGTATGTCCTGCTTCATTTCTGGTCAGCTAATGATGCTGATAGCCGTATTATGAATCCTGTCCTTAAAGAAAACTATAATAAATTCAAAACCAGAGGATTCGAAATTTATCAGGTTTGCATCGACACAATAAAGACATCCTGGATCAGAGCAATTAAAAATGATCAGCTAAATTGGACCAATGTTAATGATCTCGACGGATGCATTAGTGCTATTAATAGTTACAACATCAAATACATTCCATCAAATTATCTGCTCGACAGGGATGGAGTAATTATTGCAAAAGACCTTAAAGGTCCTTCGATTTATAAAAAACTTAACGAAATTTTTAACTAATTAATATCAAAATTCGATAGATATGGGCATCTTTTAGCCTTGTCAGGTAATTTTTTTACCACGTTATATGTTTTTTTCTATATTGCGTCCGTTTTAAAAAATGAGATTCCTACATAGTGTTATAAGTTTTTAAAATTAACATTGAATATAAAAAAGACATATTTCATTTCTGATGTTCACCTGGGTGCCCCTGCAATGAATAATAACCCTGAAAGGGAAAAGCTTTTTGTCGATTGGCTTGAAAATGCAGGAAAAGATGCCGCTGCTATTTACATGCTTGGAGATATTTTTGATTTCTGGTATGAATATCGAAAAGTAGTTCCACGAGGTTTCGTCCGAACACTTGGTAAAATAGCAGAATTGACCGACAAGGGTATTCCTGTCCATTTTTTCACCGGAAACCATGATGTCTGGATCTTTGATTACCTCCCTGCCGAAACAGGGGTTATTATCCACAGAGAACCTATTATTGAACAGATTGGCAATAAAAAATTCTTTTTAGGACATGGAGACGGACTCGACCAAAAGGAGAAAGGATATCTTGCCCTTAAACGCCTTTTTACAAGCAAGACTGCTCAATTTATGTTTTCCCGTCTTCACCCTAACCTTGCAATATGGTTTGGTCACGAATGGGCTAAAAGAAGCAGAATTTCAAAAGGCACTGATCCTGAATATTCAAACGATTTTAATAATGAATCAGCAGTAAAATTTGCTAATGACTTTTCAAAAAATAACAACATTGATTATTATATTTTCGGGCACCGTCATATTTTACTTAAAGAAAAAATCGAATCCGGGGCAGAATTTATTATGCTTGGTGAATGGTTCAATTTCTTTTCTTATGCAGAATTTGACGGAGATACCGTTGAACTAAAAAGATATACTAAAAAACTTCAGTGAGACATATTTATCTATGAATAAAGAAATTTA
>JAGODU010000050.1 GCA_017998095.1 Prolixibacteraceae bacterium
ACCTCCTTTGATATGGTGTGGTAACTTTATTCTAATGGAATTTTCTATTTTGCTCTACATTTTTTTATAAATTTATTAAAAAAATGTTGAAGTGTTTTTTATACACCCCAACATTTATTATAGAACCTTTTTTCTTTGTTTGCAGAGAAGACTTATTTTTCATCACTCTTTTGATTGAATTGAGGTATTATTCTGCTCAACCTCCTTTGGTGTTTCAATGACGAAATTCAATCCATCGACCATAGCCTGAGCGGATGAAAGCTTTGAGTTATAATCCAGATGTGCATATATGTTGGCCGTTGTGGAGAAATCACTGTGGCCTAGCCATTCCTGGATCTGCTTCATAGGGACAATGTTTGCCAGCAGCAAGCTGGCGCAGCTGTGTCTCAAATCATGGAAGCGGATTCTTCTGAAACTGTGATCTTCTAATAGCTTTGGAAAAGCTGTGGTAATATGCCCAAGACGAAGTCTAACCCCCAGCTCATTGACACAAACATAATCCAGATAGTCTTTGCTATAGGACCTTCCGCATAGCTTCCTGTTGAATTCATATTTTTCCTTCATCGCCAATAGTTTTTCTTTGAAAGCTGGGACTAAAGTCAAAGTTCTCATGCTGGATTTATTTTTAGTTGAATCTTTTGCTTGA
Organism: Prolixibacteraceae bacterium; assembly: GCA_017998095.1. The sequence goes on from JAGODU010000050.1 coordinate 647, forward strand.
ATGAAATATTTGCCATCAAGGTCCATAAATTGTATTGGTCTGCATGTACTGATTCTGTTAGCTAAAAATACTTCACAATCTATTTGACGATTGAGCATCATTGACCTGGTTAATTATCTATATTACTTTTTATAAAATTATTGACATATGTCAATAAAGGCGTATAATATAATTGAAAGTGATTTATGCTAAAATCATTAAAACAAGAAAGGGCGCAATAGATTTTTCAAAAGCTGTTAGAGTATTGACAGAAGCTAAGGTATAGTAAAAAATATGAATAATAATGAAATGATTTATTATCCGAAGGATGAAATGACTACTGCTTTACTGCCGGTTACATTTGGTTGTTCTTATAATAAATGCTCCTTTTGTTCTATGTATAAGGATGACAATTACCGTGAAGTCTCATTTTTTGATATTGAAATGCAGCTTCTTAATATATATAAATACACAGAAAAAATTTTTTTGACAGGAGCTGACCCAACATCGATAGGTTTTGTCAAAATGAAAAAATTGTTGGATATTATACATCAATACTTGCCATATTGCGCCTGCGTATCATGCTATGCATCCATAAGGAACATTTCCAAATATTCAGTTGAAGAGCTCTCTGTTCTTCATAATGCCGGTCTCAGACTGCTCTATATCGGTTTTGAAACAGGCAGCGATGAGATACTTAAACTGCTTAAAAAACCTCATAGCGTAAATCAAGCGATTGAGCAGGCCAAGAAACTTAACCAGGCTAAATTACGGTTTAATACTATTATAATGTATGGAGTAGCAGGCAAAGACAAGTCCATGGATAATGCATATGCTACTGCAAAAATGATTAATCAGTTTAATACTGAAAGCATCATTACAATGAATTTAAGAATTTTTGAAGGAACTGAGCTTTATAATATGATAAAAAAAGGAGAATATATCCCTTCGGACGGAGACGAAAGGTTATTAGAATTAAAAACACTCATAGAAAATCTTGAACCTGAGCAGCCAACAATATTTGATACTACACATCCGACAAATATAATCAAAATAATAGGAACATTGCCTCAAGACAGGAAAAGATTAATAAATAAAATAAATAAATATATATAAAAGGAAATTAAAGTTTTTATCTTTTATTAAAGCATTTGATAATTTACATAATTGATTGTATAATAAAATCGCAGTTAGCTGCGAATTCTTTTTATGATTGATGCGAGCGATAGCGAAGCAGGATTGGATGGCAGGTCAAACGCAATGAATGCCAAATTTGTGTGACGAAAGGAGCAGATAAATTTATTGTATTCCCCTAGGATGAGGAGACCATATGCAAGATATAATAAACAGCCTGCTGAATTTCTGCTATAATGACACAGACAGCATTGAATTTCAGCTGTTTTTAATTACAGTCAAATGCCTTGTTTCTTATGAGGACAGTATAGGATGCGGGTTTGTTAAAGATAGGTATAAATTAGAAGGTGAAAGTAAACCTCTAACGTTCATTTATCTTATTGAGGGCGAATTTTTAACGAACTTGCTAAGGAAAACTAGAGTACTACACCGATGAAATCATACCAAGTGGAATTCAATTGAATGCAATCGGTTGAGTGATATAATTATTATATAGGAAGTTATCACAGTTAGCACATGAAGGATGTGAAGTGATGAAAAAATTAATAACCGCAATTTTGCTAATTGCTTTAATTTTCAGCTTGGTAGGCTGCAAAGAAAACGATGATGACCGTGTTTTATGGATTACTCCGGAGATAACTGAATATTGGACATATATGTCATCAACACCTGGAATCGAATTAACAGCGGCATTTACCCTGGACTTGAAAAACAGTGATCTCAAATATCATTGGGTGGCTGAAAAGGGCACCTTCCTGATGTGGCATGGGAATGAAAAAGGAATGGGCCGGATAGAGGATCTGGGAAATGACATAACGACTAATGTCCATAAATTGTACTGGTCAGAAGGCACTGAAGCTATTAGCGAAAAATCCTTCTCAATCTATTTGACAATTGAGGATATTAATACTGCAGAAGTAATTGCCGAAACCAGTATTCAAATTGATCACCCCAAGGAAGGCTATTTTAAGATAGAACAGTAACAAAAAACGGTACTTAATGTATAAACACTTAATATCGGGAACGGAGAATCTGTATGATATTCATTGCTCCAGCAGCCTTGCTCATAATATTTGGATGGCTGATAAAATATAAAAAAGTAACCTGGCTCATATCAGGATATAATACGGCTTCTAAAGAAAAAAAGGCGCTGTATGATATCGATAAACTGTGCAAACACATGAGCGATTTTATGTTTACATTAGCTGGTATACTCCTTGTTATGGCTGTGCTAATTGTCCTTTTTGAGGAATACACCGAAATTATTACTATAATCGGTTTCTGTACTGAAGCTGCCGCAATAATAGTCGGATTAATATATCTGAACACAGGAAACAGAGTAAAAAAAGAATAATCAGTAATACAATATAACCCTTATAAAACTGGCTGCTGCTTGAGGAAATAACCCCTTGAGTGGCGGCTTTATTTATTGTGTTAATTTTTAAAATAGTTATTGACATATGCCAAAAATGGCCTATAATGAAATTATAAATAACATATGCCAAAAACTATCGGGAGGTGATAGATATGCCAGGAAGAGATGGAACAGGCCCAGTTGGAGCAGGCAGGGGAGCCGGTATAGGTAGACAAACTGGAACGGGAGCTGGTAGAGGAAGAATGAGAGACCCTGCGAATGCAGGTCCAGTAGGCTATTGTGAATGCCCAAGCTGCGGTGAAAAAGTAAAACATTTACGAGCAGAGCCTTGTACAAGTATGAAGTGCCCGAAATGCGGCACGACTATGATTAGAGCTTAATCAAATCGAAAGGAGAAGATTACTATGCCAGGAAGAGATGGAACAGGCCCATTGGGTCGTGGAGCAATGAGCGGAAGAGGTTTAGGAGTTTGCACTGGAGCGAATATGGGCGGATATGGCGCTGGATTCGGTCGAGGAAGCGGCAGAGGATTAGGTCTGGGAGCAGGCTATGGATGCAGGAGAGGTTTTGGAAGATATTTCACTGGAGAAACGGTTGTGCTATCTGACAAAGAAATTTTGACAGAGCAAAAAGAGCTGCTTCAAAAAAGACTAGACATGGTGAGCAAACAACTAGAAAGTATGTCTGAGGCTACTAAGTAACAGGGGGATTCCCCTGTTACTTATGTTGGTTAAATGAGGTGAATTAGCAATGCCAAGACCAAGAAAATGGAGAAAAGTATGTTGTCTGCCAGAAAGCAACCTGTATGGACCGCTTAATGGGTCAGATATAGAAAATGAAATTATTATGATGACAGTTGATGAATATGAGGCTATCCGGCTTATAGATCTTGAAGACTTGACTCAGGAAGAATGTGCCGAAAAGATGCAAGTTGCACGTGCTACGGTTCAAAATATTTACAAGGATGCACGAAGCAAAATCGCCGAGTCCTTAGTGAATGGGAACCTTCTTAAGATTGAAGGCGGGGATTATCAACTTTACAATGAAAGTGAGCGAATGCATGGTTGCGGCAGATGCCGAAGAAATAGATGCGGAAGAAATTTTATAGATGAGCAAAACGATAACGAGGAGGATACCTAATGAAAATAGCAATGCCAGTAGATGAAAAAACAATGGAAAGCAGTGTATGTATATCTTTTGGACGTACACCATACTTCCTTATTTATGATTCAGAAACTAAGGAAAGTGTTTTTATAGATAATAGTGCGGCAGCCAGCCAGGGTGGTGCAGGAATCAAAGCGGCACAAACTGTTGTAGACAGCCAGGCAGGTGCCTTGCTTACTCCGAGATGTGGCGAGAATGCCGCAGAAGTAATAAATGCGGCGAATATAAAAATATACAAAACGATCAATGACTCCATCAAAGATAATATCGCTGCATTTGAAGAAGGAAAGTTATCATTGCTGGATGAGATCCATCCCGGATTCCATGGACATGGAGGAGAATAGTATGAAGATAGCCGTGTTAAGCGGCAAGGGAGGCACAGGTAAAACACTGGTGTCTGTCAATCTGGCTGCAGCAGCAAAAGAGGCGGTCTATATTGACTGCGATGTGGAAGAGCCGAACGGCTATCTTTTTTTCAAACCGGAGAAGCTCGAGTCGGAAATAATATCAATTAAGATTCCATATGTGGATGAAAAATTATGTACCGGCTGCCGTAAATGCGTCGACTTCTGTAAATTTAATGCCTTGGCTTATATAGGAACTAAATTATATGTATTTGACGAGGTTTGTCATTCCTGTGGAGGCTGTGTTTTGCTTTGCCCTGAGAAAGCTTTGTCTGAAAGAGATAAAGTCATTGGAGAAGTCCAAAAGGGTGTTTCAGAAAATGTAACGGTAATTACCGGAATTTTGAACACAGGGGAATCTTCAGGAATTCCGATTATCAAAAAGCTTCTGGATGATAAAAATGAAGGCAAGAACTCAACCTTTATTGATTGCCCGCCAGGGAGCGCCTGCATCGTTATGGAAAGCATCAAAGATGCGGACTATTGCATATTGGTAGCAGAGCCGAGCTTATTTGGTGCTCATAACCTGGCGATGGTTTATGACTTGATAAAGTTATTTAAAAAACCGCATGGTGTAGTTCTCAATAAGTGCCTGAACGGAGAAAATCCTTCTGAAAAGTTCTGTATAGAAAAAGGAATCAAGATCCTCGGGAAGCTTCCTTTTGATAATGAGCTTGGGACATTGAATTCAAATGCCTTGATTTCAGTCAAAGAAAGCGAAAAGTACCGGGATGTGTTCTCTTCCCTGCTTCAGACTGTGACGAAGGAGGTGCAGCATGAAACAGCTAGTAATTCTTAGTGGAAAAGGCGGTACCGGAAAGACGACGATTGCCAGCGCTTTTATCAAGTTGTCAAATGCGAAAGCCTACGCAGACTGTGACGTGGATGCACCTAATTTACACTTGGTTATGAGCCACACAAATGAACCAAAAAGAACAGACTATTACGGACTGCCCAAGGCGGAGATTGATCCTGAATTGTGCATACAATGCGACCAGTGCAGACAAAACTGCAGGTTTGGTGCAATAGCTGTGGAAGCAGACTATAGCGTTGATCCCTTTGCATGTGAAGGATGTGGAGTCTGCGAGGCTATTTGCCCCGTTGGCGCTATTTCGTTAAAACCAGCAACAGCAGGAGAACTAATGCTTTATGTGGATGATGCTGTTTTTTCAACCGCTCAACTCAAAATGGGTAGCGGTACATCTGGTATGCTGGTCACCGAGGTGAAAAAACAGATGAAGGCAGCGGCAAAGGATGCGGAACTTGCCATAATAGATGGATCACCCGGAATAGGCTGTCCGGTTATTGCGTCGTTAAGCGGTGTGGACATGGTATTAATCGTTGCGGAACCTTCAATATCTGGCATAAGCGATATGGGACGCATTATTAAAACTGCCGAAAAATTTCAGACAAAAATAGCAGTATGTATCAATAAATATGATACCAACCTTGAAAATACAGAACATATTGAGGAGTTTTGTCAAAAGTCCAAGCTGCCTTTTGCAGGGAGAATACCCTACGATTCGGATGCCGTAAAAGCAATCAATAATGCAAAGAGTATTGTAGATATGGATTGTGCGTCAGGGAGAGCAGCCAGGGATGTATTTGATAAGACGATGAGAATACTTTTAAAAGAAAGTAATAGGTAAAGCTTATGATCATAAAAACCCTAGTGGAAAACACTTCTGCTTCTGAAGCTTTAAGCAGCGAACATGGACTTAGTTTGTATATAGAACTTATTCATGAAGGATGGAGAATCATTTAAACCGGATGACTTTTCTCATGAACAGAACATGATAATCAAAGAAAACGGGAATTCGGTCCTGGTTGCGGGTTGTGCTCATAACGGGATTGTAAATATTCTTGAGCATTTCCATGCTGATAAAAACAGTGAGCCAGGCCACGCTATTGGGGGATTTCATCTTTATAACCGATCCGCTGACCAATATGAGGACCCCGGCGTGATAGCTGAGATTGGATCATATCTTCTGAGTACGGGTGCCATATTTTATACCTGTCATTGTACAGGGATTCAAGCATATGAGCAGTTAAAGTTAATAATGGGTAATCATATAAATTATCTGTCAACGGGTAGTCAATTAAAAATTTAAACATAAAAGGAGTTAACCAAATGAGTGAGAATTGCAATCAAAATTGCAGCAGCTGCGCCGATGACTGCGCAGAAAGAAAAGAACCGATGGATTTTTCCGAGAAGCTGAATGAATTAAGCAGCGTCAAAAAGGTCATCGGTGTTGTCAGTGGTAAAGGCGGTGTAGGCAAGTCATTAGTCACTTCTATGCTTGCTGTTACAATGAACAGGATGGGATATCATACTGCCATTCTCGATGCTGATATAACCGGTCCATCTATTCCAAAAACATTCGGGATAAAGGGGAAAGCAGCAGGAAGTGAATTAGGTCTGTTCCCCATCAAGAGCAAGACGGGAATTGATGTCATGTCAATTAATCTTCTGTTGGAAAAAGATACAGACCCTGTTGTTTGGAGAGGACCCATAATTGCTGGTACGGTGAAACAGTTCTGGACAGACGTCATTTGGAACGAAGTGGATTTCATGTTCATCGACATGCCGCCGGGCACTGGGGATGTGCCGCTTACTGTTTTTCAGTCCATTCCTGTAGATGGAATTATTATTGTAACGTCACCACAAGAATTGGTTTCCATGATAGTTTCAAAAGCTGCCAAGATGGCTGAGATGATGAATATCCCTATTATCGGAATAGTTGAAAATATGTCTTATTTCAAATGTCCTGACAATGACAAGGATTATAAGATATTTGGCGATAGCCACATTGATGAGATTGCTGAAAAGCATAACTTAAAAGTTCTTGCCAAGTTGCCGATAGATCCCAAAATGTCAGCCGCCTGTGACAAGGGGATGATCGAGCTTTTTGATGGCGATTGGCTTGAGCCGGTTGCAAAAATATTAGAGAAAATGGAGGAAAAAGAAATGATGAAAATAGCGGTAGCAAGTGAAAACGGAATGGTGACTGAGCACTTTGGACATTGCGAAGGGTTTATGATTTTTGATGCTGAAAATAATCAAATTGTGAAAAGTGAAACCATTGCAAACCCTGGACATAGACCTGGATTCTTGCCTAACTTCTTGAATGACATGGGTGTTAATGTAATTATTTCAGGAGGCATGGGTGGCGGAGCTATTGAAATATTTAATGAAAAGAATATTGAAGTTATTGTTGGAGCCAGGGGTAATGCTAAAGAAGCTGCTAAAGCATATCTTGAGGGTTCTCTAAAATCTACCGGTTCCGTTTGTCATGAACATCAACATCATGATGAATGTGGAGAATAGGATATTATATTTGTATTATGAAATAGTGTTTGCACAGTATAACTAGTGTAAGCACTATTTCGTAATCAATATTAAAGAAACGTACTTGACTTGATAGTAAATTATTAAATAAAAGGAGGATTTACAATGGCTTATTCACCAAAATTATCGTCTGCATTCAATGATACATATTTAAGAAGCAATCATATTTCACCACAATCTGGTATGTGTTCATTTTGCACAGAAGAATGTGATGGAACATGTGAAATTGCTTTAGCATCTGTTTTAGGAAAACAGACTGTTTATCCAACAAATACTGGAAATAATCAAGTTGCTTCAGAGAAGGACTATCCAATTGATTTTTCTCACTTTAACATCAACGGACGTGTATTTGGAGCTGTTGGAGCCAATGCAAACTATGAAGAAGCCAACATATACCGTGTGAAGTTGGAAAGAGAATATGGAAAATTTAATCCTGTCAAATTGGCGATGCCTATTATTTTACCTGCCCTTGTTAAACTGAACTGGAAAGATTACTTTGCCGGAGCGGCCATGGCGGGAGTAACATGTGTAATTGGTGAGGAATCTAGAGACAAGGACCCTGATTTAAAGATTGAAAATGGTAAGGTTGTTGAGTTCAAAGCCTTAGGAACTATATTAGATTCTTTCCGCAAATATTATCGTGGATATGGACAAATTGTATTACAGTGTAATGTTGAGGACGACATGTTAGGAGTTCCTGAATATGCAATAAAAGAACATAATGTAGATGCAATAGAATTTAAGTTTGGGCAAAGTGCAAAAGGCACACAACCAGTTCGCAGAATAAAAGATAGAAACCAAGCTTTAGAAAAACAAAAAATGGGAGCATTAGTATTCCCAGATCCAATGGATCCTGAAATTATTAAGAAAGATGAAGATGGTATTTGCCCAAACTTCTATTCATATGGAAGATTGCCTCTATGGAGTGATGAATATTTAACTGGTAGAATTGAGCAATTAAGAGAAATGGGCATTAAAAATTTTTATTTAAAGATGGCAGGATATGACAGAAGAGATATAGAAAGAGTCATAATGATTGGAAGTAAAGCTCAGGTTGATATGATTACTTTTGATGGTGCAGGCGGAGGAAGCGGATATAGTCCAAATAAGATGATGAACGAATGGAGTCTACCTACAATATTAATGGAAGATGCAGTTTGTACAATTGTTGAAAGATTAAATACTGAAGGACATTATATCCCAGCCATTACCATGACTGGGGGATTAAGTTCTGAAGACCAAGTCTTTAAGTCGCTTGCCCTTGGAAATGGTCATGTCACTGCAATAGGATTATGTCGTGCTTCCATGACAGCAGCTATGGCTGGTAAGAACATTGGACAAAAAATAAAAGAAGGTAATGTTCCTAAGAACATGAAAAAATACGGTAACACTGTAGACGAAATATTTGGTGACTTTGCAGATTTAAAAGCTATATATGGTAAAGAAGCATATGAGTTTTCTTTAGGAGCCGTCGGAGTATTCTCTTATTTAAACAAGATTGCTTTTGGAGTAAAACATTTTGCAGCGTTAAATCGCAAGTTTGATATCTCGTATCTAGATAGAAGTGATTTGATTCCTTTAACACATGACGCTAAAGATCTTATTAAAGGAAGATGGTTTGACTAGATTTTACACTTAAGAATATAAGAGGAATTTCCAACGTGGACAATAAAGGCTTTTCCAAAAGAGGGTATTGCGCCAAGCACAAGATGGGAGAAACTGCTTGAGAATTAAGTTTGTCCACTCTGTGGCTTTGTTTAATTTCTACTTGTTCTTAATTGAAGGATAAAAAATGTATATTTTAAAGGACTCTGTCCAAGATGCCTTTCTGATATAAATGAAGTCAAATGAAGGAGGTAATGAAATGGTAAAGTATGTATGTTCTATTTGCGGATTCATCTATGATGAAGCAAAGGGCATTCCTGAAGCGGGCATTGCGCCGGGCACAAGATGGGAAGAACTGCCAGATGATTGGGTTTGCCCTCTCTGCGGTGCAACAAAATCAGAATTTGAGAAACAGGGTGAGTCCGCTTCTAACGAAGTCAAGAAAACAACACCTATCATGGAGCAGTCTGCTGACATGAAGGAAATGTCTGTATTAGAGATCAGCGCTCTTTGCACTAATCTTTCGAGAGGCTGCGAAAAACAGTATAAGCTAGAAGAAGCAGCCCTCTTCAATGAATTGGCAGGATATTTTAAGAAGGCATCAGCGCCTGCGGATGCTCCGAATATTAATCAGCTTATTACACTAATTGAAAAAGACCTTGAGGAAGGTTTTCCAAATGCAAATGCTGTAGCAGCTGATGCAAAGGATCGGGGTGCGCTTCGTGCTCTGGTCTGGAATGAGAAGGTTACACGCATCTTGAAATCTCTCTTGACCCGATATCAGAAAGAGGGCGATGCAATGCTTGAAAATACTGGTGTATATGTTTGTACCATCTGTGGCTTTATTTACATAGGTGATAATCTTCCAGATGTTTGTCCTGTGTGCAAGGTGCCAAATTGGAAATTTGAAAAGATAGAAGGGAGGTCATGAGAATGTCTAAGAAATATGCGGTAAGAAATATTCGTTTATGTACCAAAGACTGCTTGTGCCTCTATGTCTGCCCTACAGGGGCAACAGATACAGAGAACAGCATCATTGATTTTGAGAAATGCATTGGTTGCGGAGATTGTGCAGATGCCTGTCCATCCGGGGCAATTTCTATGGTCCCTGTAGAATATCCACCTCAACAAACTAAAACTGAAGCAGTTGTGGGTGCACTAAATGCTCTTCTACACAGCAAGTCGGAACAGGAGAACATCGCTGCTGGACTACCCGGTAAGCTGGCTGTCGCCATTCAAAAATCTAATCATATCATGGCGGAGGATATCGTCCGTGAAGCAGGATATATGCTCCCACAAAGTGAAAATGCGATGGATTTTTTGCAATCACTTTTAGATAATAAGCAACCGGAAGATTTTCCAACTGAGGTTGTAAATAAATTGTTAGAACGTTTTAAAACTAATAATATCAAATTACAGGAGGATAAGAAAATGGTTAAATATCGTTGTTCTGTTTGTGGATACATTCATGAAGGAGAATTACCAGAAGGATTTGCATGTCCAAGATGTAAACAACCGGCTTCAGTATTTGTAAAAGTTGAAGAGGAAACTAAGTCTGGTAATCAATATGTTGGGACAAAGACAGAGAAGAATCTTATGGAGGCTTTTGCAGGGGAAAGCCAAGCTCGAAACAAATATACTTATTTTGCAAATATTGCTCAAAGAGAAGGCTATGATCAGTTATCAGAAATCTTTTTGAAAACAGCAAGAAACGAGCAGGAACATGCTCGAATCTGGTATGAAGAGCTTGGTAATCTGGGAAAAACAACAGAAAATCTTTTACATGCAGCCGAAGGAGAAAATTATGAATGGACAGATATGTATGATCGCTTTGCGAAGGATGCCGAAGAAGAAGGATTTAAAGATTTAGCTGAGAGATTCCGCAATGTTGCCGCTATTGAAAAAGCACATGAAGAACGTTATCGTGCATTATTAAATAATGCAGAGATGCAGCAGGTATTTGAAAAAGGTGAGGAAATCATGTGGGAATGCCGTGTATGCGGGCATCTGGTAATTGGTAAAAAAGCTCCTGAAGTATGTCCTGTATGTAAATTTGCTCAAAGCTATTTTGAGGTAAGAAAAGAAAACTATTAATTTCTGAATGAAGGATTCAAGCATATTAAAGTAATTAAATATGGTAACATAGTTAACAGAAATGGCAGGGTTTCAATTATGATTTATGATTTTTACTTTTCATAAATTGTTTCTTGATTTCCTGCCTTTGATTTATTATAAAAGAATTCATGAGTTATCGTCTTATAATGGAAGTCACATATAAAGTATTAGAGTACATAAAGCAAAAAAAATATAATTTTACAGTTTTATCGTTTTTTCATTTACTGGTGTGTCTGATTCAGATATAATAAAACTAAATACTTAGCTCAGGTGAAAAATAATGTGGAATGAAAATATATTTTTATCTATAGGACTTACTTTATTTGCTGGTTTATCTACTGGAATCGGTGGACTTCTTATTGTATTATTCAAAAAAACAAATAATAAACTCTTATCAATTGCGTTAGGTTTTTCAGCAGGAGTAATGATATATATATCGTTTGTAGAGATATTTCCAAGTTCTGGAGAATTATTGATATCCAGTATGGGTAAGACTGTTGGATCGTGGCTCAATGTTGCTTCGTTTTTTGCAGGGATGCTATTAATTGCAATTATTGACAATCTTGTACCTTCATTTGAGAATCCTCACGAAATGCATAAAATCGAAGATATTGATGTGGTATGTGATTTGAATGCTAATAAAAAGTTGATGCGAACTGGAGTATTTACGGCATTTGTTATAGCTATACATAACTTCCCTGAAGGTATGGCTACATTCATGTCTTCAATTCATAAGCCATCTTTTGGCATAGCTATCGCTATAGCAGTAGCAATACATAATATTCCAGAAGGAATTTCTGTAGCAATACCAATATATTGCGCTTCTGGGAGTAAAAGAAAGGCGTTATGGATATCATTTTTATCAGGGCTAGCTGAGCCTGCAGGAGCATTAATAGCATACCTCATATTAATGCCAATACTTAATGATTTTATTTTTGGTTTATTATTTGGAGCGATAGCGGGAATTATGGTTTTTATTTCATTTGATGAACTTTTACCAACAGCGAGCGAATATGGCGAGCACCATTATTCAATTTATGGACTTATAGCAGGTATGATAGTAATGTCAATCAGCTTACTTGTGTTTATGTAATTATGTTATACTATTTACCAAGATGAAGTATGTATGGTGATGTTTATACCTGGGAGTCTATTAAGTCTGTTGAGTTGGTGGAAGAATTACCCACTATTGAAATGCGCACCAACGGTTCAGCTTTGGGCTCAAAGTTGAAGGGGCATTTCAGAACAAAAGAACTGGGTTCAGTGAAGCTATTTGTTAATACCCAAAAACCTCCTTTTATTTATCTTGGAACAGATAAAGGGATTACATTTCTTAATTTAAATAATGCAGAGGAAAACAAGAGATTTTCAAAGAAATTCTAAGAAACAGAGAATAATAAGAGGTTTGATAATACGTCGGAAAATAAGGATTAAGAAGGGAGTTTGGAATTATGAAGATTCAAATTTTGTCTAAAACGAAGATTGGAAAATGGGCATCTTTACTTACATTGCTTTTTATCGTTTTAATGGGATTAAAAGCAATGAATATTGGGATTAGACTCCCATTTCCGTCACCATTTATTGCAGTTTTGGGAGTGATCGGCTTTGTTTTAGGAATCATTTCAATTTTCAAAAACAAAGACAGATCGTTATTGGTATTATTGTCTATACCAGTTGGACTGCTGATTATTTTTTGGGTAGCGGCAGAAATAGCGTTTCCTCATTAATAGCCACTATGTTACATTTCTGACCCGGAAGGTAAACTGATTGAAATTGGTTCATTTATTAAATAAAGCCTGGTCTGCAGGATAAAATAGCATCCAGATTAATCACTTAAGGCAAGCTATCCTTATTTGGAAAAACAAGCAAACGCTTTTTTGAATTTTTCCCAGAAACATATCTGTTATTTGTTATTCAACATTGAAAAAGCTGTCCGTGCACAGAGGATTAACTTCAAGATTCCTGAATAATTCAAAAAACATCTTGACATATAGGTAAGCATACGCTAACCTATATGTATAGTTAGCGCTCGCTAACCGCATATTAAGCTCATCAATAAACGCGATCATAAAGTATAAGAGGAGTTGTTTGTTATGCAAATACTGAAATCCGGCGAAATGTACCTTGAAACTATATTGATACTCTCACAAATAAAGCCGAAGGTACGCGCAATTGATGTCGGTGAATATATGGGATTCTCAAAACCAAGCGTAAGCCGGGCAGTAGGACTTCTGAAAAACGGCGGGTATATAACAGTTGATGCGAAAGGATATATAGCACTTACCGAAGCCGGATCTGAAATTGCAAATAAAATTTATGACCGGCACAAACTGCTGACTGAATTTTTTATGAATCTTGGAGTTGACGAAAAAATAGCAACAAAGGATGCTTGTAAAGTTGAACACGACATCAGTGAAGAAACATTCGATGCTATTTGCCGTCACGCAAAGAAAAATTGTATAAGGTAGGAATGTAAATGACACTGAATGAATTAAAAATCGGTCAAAGTGCCTGCATAAAAACAGTCGGTGGAAAAGGTGCCCTGAGACAACATTTTCTCGATATGGGAGTCATTCCCGGTACTGAAGTTTCCGTGGTAAAACTCGCACCCATGGGCGACCCTATGGAATTGCAAATTCACGGCTATGAGCTTACGCTCCGTCTTGCTGATGCGGAACAAATCGAAATTGAACCGATTACTGAACGCACGCGGGAGCATACCGGTGCCAAAGACATTCCGGATTCACCCCACCCGGGTCTCGGAGAAGACGGTAAATATCATACAAAGAAAGACGGAAACCCTCTGCCGGAGGGATCACTTTTGACCTACGCTCTGGTTGGAAATCAGAACAGCGGTAAGACAACACTTTTTAACGTTCTCACCGGTTCCAACCAGCACGTCGGCAATTTCCCCGGCGTTACGGTGGACCGAAAGGACGGACCTATTCGCGGGTACTCCAATACTTCCGTTACAGATCTGCCGGGTATCTATTCTATGTCTCCGTACAGCAGTGAAGAAATTATATCACGTAATTTTGTTCTTAATGACAAGCCGAAAGCCATTATCAACATTGTTGATGTCACCAACATTCAGCGCAATCTGTATCTGACTATGCAGCTTCTTGAAATGGAGATTCCGATGGTCGTCGTACTGAATGTAATGGACGAATTAGCGGGAAACGGAGGTACAGTCGATATCAACGGCATCGAGACAGCGTTGGGTGTTCCGGTTATTCCGATTTCGGCTGCAAAGAATGAAGGCGTTGATGAACTGGTAAAACATGCGATCCACATTGCAAGGTATCAGGAAAAGCCAAAAAGAAATGATTTCTGTTATAAAGAAGATCATAACGGTGCCGTTCACCGCTGTATACACGCGGTCGAACACCTGATTGAAGATCATGCGGAACGTGCGGGTATCCCTGTCCGATTTGCCGCAACAAAAGCCATAGAAGGCGATCAACTGATTATCGAACAACTTGCACTCGATAAGAATGAAACGCAAACACTCGAACATATAGTGTTACAAATGGAGGAAGAACGAGGTATTGACAGAAGTGCTGCCATCGCAGATATGCGTTTCGAATTCATTGAAAAACTCTGTGAGCAAACCGTAGTAAAGCCAAAGCAAAGCAAGGAGCGCATCCGCAGTGAGAAAATCGACCGTATTCTGACAGGTAAATATACGGCGATTCCTTGTTTTATCGGCATCATGGTTCTGGTCTTCTATCTCACCTTTAATGTGATCGGTGCAGTTCTGCAAGAACTTCTTGAAAATGGCATCAACGCGTTGTCTGCTGTGATAGACTCGGCATTGACCGCTGCAAATGTCAACAGCGCGATACACGGGCTTATTATCGATGGTATTTTTGTTGGAGTCGGAAGCGTTCTTAGTTTCTTGCCAATTATCGTTACGTTGTTTTTATTCCTCTCCTTGATGGAAGACAGTGGCTATATCGCGCGTGTCGCGTTCGTCATGGACAAACTGCTTCGCAAGATCGGTCTTTCAGGGCGCAGTATCGTTCCGATGTTGATAGGCTTCGGCTGCACGGTTCCAGCAATCATGGCAACGCGGACGCTTCCAAGCGAACGTGACCGCAAAATGACCATCCTTTTAACACCGTTTATTAGTTGCACGGCGAAGCTCCCTATTTATACCTTCTTTGTCAGCGCTTTTTTTCCCGGTCATGGTGGATTGATAATGTCCGGCTTGTACATTATCGGTATCGTTATAGGTATTATAGTCGCTCTGTTGTTCAAGGGTACTCTGTTTCGCGGAAAAGCAGTACCCTTTGTTATGGAACTGCCAAACTATCGGCTACCCAGTGTTAAAAATGTGGTACAGCTACTTTGGGAAAAAGCAAAAGACTTTTTACATAAAGCTTTTACTGTGATTCTTATTGCTACAATTTTAGTCTGGTTTCTGCAGAGCTTTGATCTGCACTTTAACCTTGTCAGCGATTCTCAAAACAGTATGCTCGCCAAAATATCTGGCTTACTTGTTCCGATGTTCAGACCTCTCGGGCTTGGTGACTGGCGCATATGCACTTCTCTTATAAGCGGTTTCATGGCAAAGGAAAGTGTCGTTTCCACGCTGGAAGTTCTGTTCGCCGGTTCTGTGCAAACGGCAATTACATCGGTCGCAGCAGCATCGCTGCTTGTGTTCAGCCTGCTTTACACGCCGTGTGTAGCCGCCATAGCTTCTGTCCGCCGTGAACTTGGTGTAAAATGGGCAGCAGGTGTCGTGGTTTGGCAGTGCCTGATTGCCTGGATTGCCGCATTCTTAGTAAGGCTTATAGGTTTATTAGTTGGGATGGTGTAAAATGAATATTTGGGATATCATATTAATCGTCGTAATTGCTGTAATCGTTGCCGCGGCTGTTTTTGCTATTATTAGACGTAAAAAAAGCGGTAAAGATTGCTGCGGCAACTGTACACAATGCAATCATAACTGTGATCGCCGTTTATGACGAGGGAAATGAAGATAATATGCTGGGCGCATTATTGCTTCGAACGGACTGCACTTAATAAACAGGAAACACAAATAGAGGGATCACTTTGATTGGAAAAGAAGCATATGCCTTATATTTCCCTTAGCGCAATTTTCATACTCGGGAAGAAAGCAGAGATTAGCAATCGAACTTATAGGCAGCCCACCTGTTTCTGTTGTACATCGAAATGTGTTAATATGTTTATTAGCCATAAGTGTTACTTAAAGATAAATCCAAAATTAGAGAGGTTGAGTGGTCGAATGAAAGCAATTGCAATAAACGGAAGTCCAAGAAAAGGCTGGAATACAGAAAAGTTGTTAAAAGAGGCATTGAGAGGTGCGGAATCAGTTGGTGCAGAAACGAAATTGGTGCAGTTATATGATTTGAATTATACAGGCTGCAGAAGCTGCTTTGCTTGCAAAAGGCAGGGAGCAGAATCGTATAATTGTGCGTTTAAGGATGGGTTGACCCCTGTATTAGAGGAAATCTTCAATGCAGATGTGTTGTTTTTAGGTTCACCTATTTATTTTGGAGGTATATCAGGTCAGATGGTTGGTTTTATCGAGAGACTAGGTTTTCCGCTTCTTTCCTATGATGACTACACAAAACGGTTATTTGATGGAAAAATCAATGCTGCATTATTCCTTACTATGAACACTCCAGAAGCATTCTATAAAAGCAATATGGAGCAATCACTTAAAAACAGAGCTGGAATTCTTCAACGGCTTGGCGGAACTGTCGAAGTATATGCTGCTTGTGATACATACCAGTTTAGCGATTATTCGAAATATCATACTGGTATGCTTGATGAGGTCCATAAAAGAAAAGTAAGAGAAGAACAGTTCCCAAAGGATATGGAAGCTGCATACGAAATTGGTCGCAGACTGACTTCGTTTGAATAACAAATCAGGCTGTGCAGTTTGAAATTTTGAAAATTAATTTAGGAAAGGAGTGTGAGATGCTTATGTCAAACATGCCAGCTTTATTTGTAGGACATGGGTCACCGATGAATGCCATTGAAGATAATAACTATACAAGAACTTGGAGCAGCATAGCTGAAAGGATACCAAAACCTGAAGTGATATTATCTGTTTCAGCTCATTGGTATACTAAAGGAACTAAAATTATGAACGAGGAAAACCCAAAAACTATATATGACATGTACGGTTTTCCTAAAGAATTATATGAAGTTAAGTATAACACAGCAGGTTCACCTGGCTTTGCTAAAGTCTCAAAGGATCTGATTTCAAGGGAAACAAAATATGATAATTCTTGGGGTATTGACCACGGAACCTGGTCAGTATTAGTTCATATGTATCCGGATAGAGATATTCCTGTATATCAAATCAGTATAGATGAAGATGCTCCTCCGAAAGCACATTACAAAATCGGTAAGGAGCTGAGAGCCTTAAGGGAACAGGGCGTTCTCATATTCGGTACCGGGAATATTGTCCATAACTTAAGACTGGTTGACTGGAACAAAACAAACGAAGGCTTCGATTGGGCATATGAATTTGATGAATATATTTATGAAAACATTCTAAATAAGAATCATGATAATATTCTGAAATTCAATGAGCTTGGTAATATTGCAAGGTTGGCAGTGCCGACTCCGGATCATTTTTATCCTCTTTTATATGTACTCGGAGCGTCGGATGAAGATGATAAAATCAGTGTTTATAATAAATCCTGCGAACTGGGTTCATTGACAATGACGACTTACCTTTGGGAATAATGCACCCTTTCAAGCGGAGCACAGCAAATATATCGAAACATTTACAAGGAGATAAACTGATGGAACGAAAAATTAAACAACAGGTCAGAGGTTATAGAACGAAGGACGGAGCCGGAGTGAGTTTGGTCAGGGTTTTAGGAAACCAAACTGTTCAGGAATACGATCCGATTTTAATGCTTGATTCATTTGACAGCACAAATCCCAAGGATTATACAGCGGGATTTCCCATGCATCCGCACAGAGGTATAGAGACAATCAGTTATGTATATCGTGGGTACATGACTCACAAAGATAGCTTAGGGAATGAGGATACCATTGGTGATGGAGAGGTTCAATGGATGACAGCTGGTTCAGGTATTATGCATGAAGAAAAATTGCCAGCTGCCGAGCGGATGCTTGGTGTGCAGCTTTGGCTGAATCTTCCCGCAAAGGACAAAATGGCTCCTCCCGCTTATCACAGCATCAAAAATTCAGAAATTGAGGAAATAGAGTTTGACTGGGGTAAACTAAGACTTTTGGCGGGTGAATTCGAGGGAAGAAAAGGATATATGAGCAAATATCTTCCGCTAAATTATTATGATTTACACCTCAAACCAAATGCATCAGTTGTCATTAATACAGGAAGTGAGCGCTCTGTCATGGTGTTTACCCTTTCAGGTGACGCATACATCGGAGATGAGTTGGTAAAAGAAAAGACGGCGGTGAAACTTACCTCCGGTGACCAGGTAGAGATAAAGGCTACAGAAGAAAAAGCCCAGGTACTATTTGTGAGTTCAACTATCCTGGAGGAACCCGTAGTTTGGGGTGGCCCTATCGTAATGAACACAAAGGAAGAATTGAATAAGGCTTTTGATGATTTGAAAAAGGGCACTTTTATACAGAAGACTATATCTTATTGATAAATATAAACCGAAGAAAAGGAGACCATCATCTTGAAAAAGACAAAGATAGTAGCCATTGTTGGCTCTCTGCGAAAAGAATCCTATAACCGTCAACTGGCGTTAACCGCAAAGGAACTCGTTGGGGATCGAGTCGATTTTGAATTGCTCGAGTATCATGATATTCCCTTAATGAATCAGGACATTGAATATCCCGCACCTAATGCTGTAATGAGAGTTCGTGAGAAAGTAAAATCTGCAGATGGTGTATGGTTCTTTACACCCGAATATAATCACTTTTTTCCTGGTGTACTGAAAAACCTCATCGACTGGTTATCACGCCCGATCAGTGATGCGGAACCGCAGGTTCTTGCCGGAAAGCCAGCCGCAATAAGCGGAATTTCTCCCGGTATGTCCGGAACGGGTCTTGCCCAAGATCATTTAGTTACACTTATCAGTTTTTTGAACATGGATATTATGAATTCTCCGCGGCTTACTATACCAAACGCGATGCAGCAGCTTGATATAGATGGCAGGCTGACGCTTAAAGCAAGCTATCCGTACTTGGAAAACCAAGCGAATGTCTTTATAGATTTTGTCGAAAAACGTATGCATGTTCAATAAAATCAATCCAGTGAAGGCAAGCTATACCAAGGAGAAACTCACCCTTTGAGTCATTCTATCCGATGAGCTCTATCTCTGATCTATTATTCTCCTTAAAGCCCAATATGTATTGTGGTTTTACAGCATAATAAGAAATCGCTCTTGGGGGAAATAATGCTTGGTATAGACTAATCGGTTCATAATGATGCATTGAGAGGTATTTATGACTGAACAAAAAATGTGGGAAATTCATACTGGTGAATCAGGGCGGGATGTTAACTATAGAACTATTGTCAGTGTGACAAATCGGTATTTGCAGGGTCGAGTGTTAGTAATTTATATTGGAAATTATAGGAAAGTGAAAATATGAAAAAAACAATTTTTTCAATTGAAAAAGAGGGTTTCTATGGAGCTTGGTTTCCTAATAAACAGGAAACAGAAAAAGGAATGATACTTATGCTTGGTGATGATGCATTGGATCGTATGGCAGTATGCGGAGCCAGGTGGATACATAGTCAAGGGTGTCATGCCTTGACTATGGCTCCATCAAAGAAAGACTATGGGCATCACAACTATCCCCTTGAGCGCTTTGGAAAAGCAATAGAATTTATGAAGTCACAGGGCTGCAGGAAGATAGGAATTGTAGGAGCTTCCACAACAGGAATGCTGGCACTGATTGCCGCATCATACTATCCGGAAATTTCAATGACCATAGCTTTGTCTCCTTCTGACTTTGTAATGGAAGGATTTTATCGAGATGGTAAGGATGGGATGAATGAACGTCCTGGAGATAATGAATCAACTGTTTCCTGGGAAGGCAAACCGTTACCTTATTTACCGTTTGCATACAGACATCCTGAATATTGGCAGAAAATAATAGAGGAATCAAAAGAAGGTGGAGATAAGTTTGCCTCCAAAAGAATGTTTGATGAATCAGAACGCAGACATCCAATTAAAGAAGAAGTGCTTATAAAGGTTGAGAGAATACAGGGGAAAATAATATTTATCGGCGCAGAGGATGATGTCCTTTGGGATACCTGCAAATATATTCGCAGAATGAAAGAACGTCTTTTTGCTATGAATGGAAAAGCCGTATGTGAATATTTATTATATAAGCATGGTACACATTTTGTGTTTCCGGAGAGTTTGCTTAAGATGATGCTTCCAATAGGTGGAAGTTTTTTAGTTAAGATTATGTTTAAAGCTGGTAGAGAATATCCGGCAGAATGTAAGCGTACGAGAATTAATATTGATAAGAAGCTACGGAATTCAATTCAATGCTGGTAAGCGTGTGAATATATTTTATAGTATCTTGGATCAGGGAAAAATATATGATTGTTAATATAATATGGAGCGAAAAAATATGCTGATGACAACAATGGTCGTCGGGTTTCTATGGAGCACTGTTGATGTTCTGTGGAGAAATGATCCTTGGCTATAGAACCAGAGTAACACCTGAAGGTCCGGATGGTGGTGTAGGTATTATCGCTTATAAAGATGAACTTGGTTTGGAGCCACCGATCATCAAAGTACAAGTAAAAAGCAATGATTCGGATATCTCCCGTAAAAGTACAGGCACTGTACGGCAATGTAGCAGCTCGCGAATATGGCCTGTTCAGGGAAACATATAATATAATCACTAAAAAACCAGTCATGTCAGGAATTATGCTTGTACATGACTGGCTTTTATTTGTACCACCGCTTGAGGGTTGTCACTCAAAAATGTACTTGTTATCGTAAATCCCTAAGTTGCTCCCCCAATCGAGCGAGCTGTTTTTTTTGAATAGTGGTTATCGGTTGATCTAAATTTTTTTATTTCGGCAATTAGGGCATAATCCTTCGAAAACTGCACGGTGTCTCTCAATGGTATAGCCCGTTTTATTAGCTGCCTGTTCATCCAGCTCCGCATGGTACGGCAATGGCACATCGCACACTTCGCCGCATCCTTGGCATAGCAGATGATAGTGCTTATCTGATTGACACTCAAAACGATCCATATGTGGGAGCTTTACCTGAAGAACCTCCCCCAGCCGAACTAAAATGTTAAGATTACGATATACCGTGCCGCGACTGATCCTATCATCGATAGCTCGAACATCTAAATATATCTGATCTGCACTGGGATGGTCCCAGCGCGCCCGAACCGCATCTAAAACCAACTGACGCTGTTTGGTGTTTCGCCGCTGCTTCATAAGAGAACACTCCAATTAGTTAATATTTGTTTACATGGAAAGGGTAGCTTGAACCAATCCGTTATGATCAAGTTTGGACAGCTCCTTAACTTTTTCCATGTTCAGTCCGGCGGCTTTGGTAAAGCGTTCACCATATTCCGGATCGGCAAGATAACAGTGAACTGCATGGCGGTACTTGATATTTTCAGTAACAGAAGCCATATCTCCGGCTGTGTTTTCAATTAAAATTTGCTTCTTGTCTTCTGTCAGCACTCGCCACAAATTTCCACCGGCACGGAAGCAGTCGTCTGTCGGGTCATCTTTGGGGTCGTACCGGTACATTGCACCTTCTAAATCCAGCGGCGGCTCCATCACTTCGGGCTGCGCAGTCCATACACCATAGCTGTTCGGTGTATATGCCGGTGCGCCTCCATAATTGCCATCAACTCGCATAGCGCCGTCACGATGGTATTCGTTTACTTCGACTTTGGCACGGTTCACCGGGATAAGGTTGTGGTTGACACCGAGACGGTAACGCTGTGCATCACCGTAAGAAAACAGCCTGCCCTGCAAAAAGCGATCCGGACTGAAGCCGATACCGGGCACAACATGTGCAGGTGTAAAGGCGGCCTGTTCAACTTCGGCAAAGTAATTCTCGGGATTGCGGTTCAGTTCCAGAACACCTACCTCGATAAGGGGATATTCCGCATGACGCCATATTTTAGTGATATCAAAGGGGTTCTCGTAGTGGTTTTTTGCCTGTTCCTCAGTCATTATCTGCACATACATCGTCCATTTGGGGAAGTCGCCGCGCTCAATTGCCTCGTAGAGATCCTTGCCGTGATACTCTCGGTCCATTCCGTTAATCTTTGCTGCTTCCTCATTTGAGAGGTTCTTAATGCCCTGTTGAGTCTTGAAATGGAATTTGCACCAGACGCGTTCATTTTTCGAGTTGTAGAAAGAAAATGTGTGCTCACCGAAAAAATGCATATTGCGGAAGGAGGCGGGGATGCCTCGATCACTTATGACAACGGTTATCTGATGGAAGCATTCAGGCAGTAACGTCCAGAAATCCCAGTTGTTCTGTGCGGAGCGTCGGCCAGTACGAGGGTCGCGTTTAACGGCGCGGTTCAAGTCGGAAAAGTTGTGTACATCGCGGATAAAAAAGGTAGGAGTATTGTTTCCGACAAGATCCCAGTTGCCTTCTTCAGTATAAAACTTAACTGCAACACCACGGATATCACGCTCGCAATCGGCCGCACCGCGCTCGCCTGCAACTGTGGAAAAACGAATAAACAATTCAGTCTCTGTGCCGGGCTGAAGGACCTTTGCTTTGGTATACTTTGAGATATCCTGGGTTACGGTGAGCTTTCCGTAAGCGCCCCATCCTTTGGCGTGCATTCGGCGTTCAGGTATGACCTCTCGGTTGAAGTGCGCCATTTTTTCCATCAGCCATACATCCTGCATGACAACAGGGCCACGCGGACCAGCGGTAATGGCGTTTTCGTTGTCGGCTACTGGTGCACCGACCTCATTCGTGAGTTTTTTGTAGTCGTTCATGATAATGCTCCTTTCATTTTTTTGTATATGTAAATATCTTAGGGATATTTGCATCTATAATGACAGACACATCGCCAGCATCCATAAATATGCACAGGTTTTTGGCAGCATGAGCATGCCGATTCTGGGATTTTTGTTTGCCCATAAAACAACCGGTAAATAAAACAGAAAGCTGAGAGCTATAGCAAGCCACATATGACTAAGCTCCGGGTTGATGCTTCTTTGTAAAAAGAATAATCCGGCGACTAATGCACCTTGCAGAAAAAAGGGAGTATTTCGCAGAACCCCCCATATTACCGGAGGATACCGCTCCTGCCATTTGTTTTGAGGCAGCAGACAAAGAAAAATCCGTATAGTTGTTAGCGCATAAACAGAGTAGGACCATCCACTTATATCTTTCGGCGAAAAAACGAGTACTCCAATGTGCCAAAGAAGCAGATAAAATAATGTCATGGTAATGGAAGTCACTTGTTTCCCGGTTCCGAGTGCCCTTTGCAGTTGTTCTTCTCTGCCTGTCCTAATAACGAGGATGCGCGGAACCAGATGAAAAGCATCGCCGCCGGCTAAAACTAAAGCCATGACTCCTGCTAATGTACGCACAGAATTACCTGACGCGTACATAAGAAGCGTCAACCCAAGAATGAATGCTGCGGTTAGGTATAATAGATCGAATATTGCTTCAACAGTTCCAAATACACGTTTCATTCTGTCTTAGCCTTCTTTCTGCAGTTGTCTTTAGCCATCCAAAGGATGTGGCTTGTAACAGCAACGCCGACTACGAAAAGGAGTATTACTATCCAAAAGGTTCGAATGATTGCCATAGAAAGAAGCAGCATTCCCCATAACCAAATCATGCTTTGGCAGATAGTTTTACGTGATAGACCCGTTCTATGTTCGTAGTTTTCGATATGCTCTCTGAAAAATGGAATCTTCACAATACGGGCTTTAATGCGATGCGCTGAAGAGAAACAAGCGACAGAAACTAAAACAAAAGGAGTTGTCGGCCAGACAGGCAACAATAAACCAATTGCGCCCAACCCCAGAAATACAAATCCTAGTGCTGTTAGTAAAATTGTTTTCACTTGCATATCATCACCACACTTAGTATTATTAATAGGACTCATTACTATTATAACATGATTAAGGTGTCAAAAGCAACTAATAAATATAGTATTAGTATATAAAAAAATATATTCTTAAAACAATTGGTACAAATTTTGTTAGTGCTTGATGCAATTTGTCCGATTGAGATTTAAAAAAACGGATATGTATGAATTATATGATATAAGATTCAATAAATAACACATTAAAAATTGTTTAATAATAAGGAGTGAAAGCGAAAATATGAAAGAAAATAATCAACCATGGTACAAACGTTGTTAGCATTGAATGATAAAATACATTCTGCTGTTAGCAGTGTTTATATTTTTATATTTAGCCTGAAAGTTTTCAAATTAACATTAAGATTTAAGGAAAACGTAAGAGCGAAGTGTTTTACATATATTGCCAAATAAAATAATAGTATGCTTATTACATACATATAGGTAATTGCGAAACTATTTTTCATTAATGAAAAAACGAAAAACAAACTTGCACATTGAGAATTAGAAATAAGAAATGAATGATTTTAAAGGTAGTAATAGAATTGATAATAAAAATAGGAAC
>JAGODU010000051.1 GCA_017998095.1 Prolixibacteraceae bacterium
AAGCAATCTTTCGAAAACTCAATAAGGAATACAAGGGGAAACGCCTCCGGCTTATCCAGATGAACGACGAGCCAAATCCTGTACCTCGAGGAACTGAAGGTACCATTTATTATGTGGATGCCGCTGGGACAATTCATGTCAGATGGGATGACGGAAGTCTTTTGGGCGTTATTATTGGGTTGGATGAGTACCAGATTCTGTAATGAGCAATTATATTACTTTTTCTGCTCAATAATCTCCAAAGAAGTGGGACCGGCTAAAATTTTCAGTATAAGATTCTCGGATCCAATTTGGGGTTTTAATCCTGATGTCCCTTTCATGTAGGAATCAATCACACTGAATGAATAATCAGTGCCATCCACAGAGAAATCATAGTGCGTTCTTAGTCCCCCAGGACCGTGACCCCAGTATGATCGAATTCTAATCATAATTATTTGACCTCTCCAGTTAATTGTCGTGTCACCAACATAACATTCACTGGTATCTCCAGCAAAAGTATACCGGGACCATCGTATTAATAAAATTTTTCTTAGTGATTCCATTTATTAAATGTAAAAAGGTATTGTAAAACAACATGTTACTTTTCACATCAAGAACAATCTGGAGAGTCGCTGATTCTAACATTTTTGACTGACCGTCCACATCGTTTTACCACCGTGGTGTTAACTCGGTTGGTATCCAGTTAAGGATTCTTGATGCTTATGGAACAAAAATAAGGATTATTTCAAAATTTCTAAATGAAATACTAAACGAACGGGAAATTATCTTAGAATACAAAGCTGAGAATTCCTATTTTATAGGAGTTAATTCAACTTCATTTTGGCTGCAATATCCTCAATTGTAACTAATCCTAAAAGTTTCTCTTCTCTTTTACCTGTTGAAGTTATAAAAAGTGCATCAAGGTTTCTTTTAAAAGTATTAATATGTCCAATGAAAAGATCATAAGCAGTATAGATAGAAGTATTCCGAGAAATGAATTTGTAATTTTCACGAAATTCTATCTCATCCATCAAAGCTTTTATTTTGACCTTTTCAACTATTATTGTACCGTTACTTTCAAGCTGAGAAGATAACCATCTTGCAATAGTATTTGTGCTGATAACCTCTATGACGAACCCGTTTTTATCAAAAACTGGAAATTGAGAGAAAGATCTTTTCCCCATTTCCAATAAGATATTATTTATAAAATCATCTTCATGTGCACCTAAGACCTCATGGTGAAACTCTGGAATTACTTTTATTGGATTAATAATTTTCTCATGCAAATCCTTGATCTGCAGAACTACTTCTTCATGAGGTTCTGCTATCACTTTGTTTTTAATTTTCGGATAGTGGATAATTGCATTTCTTAATTCCCCTAATGAGAGTAACTCATTTTTATAGCATTTTACCACAGCATTACTTGAAGTTTTTACCTTTTGGGCAAATGTTACCTCGGGATTGTGGTTCCCTGCTTTTCTCAAATACAAATCAATTTTGTTGTAATAGTCTAAAAAATCTTCAGAATTCATAGTAAATATCAATTATGTTGTTAGTATGCAGCTGATTACATTATATTAAATTCAAGAATCTCGCAAGTATTTTTCTTACCAAGAACTTACAGTCCGATGCCTTATCTCGTGAAATTGTCGAAATATGAGCTGATTTGTTCCTGAATTTATTCAGGAGTTCGTTCAACTCAGCCAAAAACTCTGTATTATACAAATCAGGGGAGAAGTTATCAATTACGTATAGATGGAAGTCACTAATGAGCCTGCTTCTCTCTAACAAGGTTCCATCGTTAAGGTTATTCAGTATGAAATACATACTGCCCAGCGATATAGAATGTCTATTATTTATCACTGCCTGGGCAAAAAGCCGAGTAGCTGGGTGATTTTGGTCTTCTTCGTAATCTTTATCACAATTGGGATTAATATTCCTTATGTAATTGATAAAAGGTACAAATGCTTTGAAAAGGAGTTCACTTTCCACTGATCTTGAGAGTTGTAGCACATATGGACTATAATCCTCAGAGAACTGTTTTACCAGTGTATCATGTATATATTCAGCTGATATCAGGAATGAAAAACTCTGTCTTTCAAGTTTTGGAGCATCCTTGATATATCCCCGTACCCTGGCATCAAATATGTTATTGTCAGTAGGAGTTATTCCGTCGAGGTGATTATATATTTTTTGTTGAATTTCTTCTTCATCGACAAAAACCTCTGAATTCCCCTCCAATGCCGACTGAATTGAATGAGTAATATTCTTGATGTTATTTTTTAACAACTCCTTGGCAACGATAGTAATCATCCCTTCAAGTGTTCCTGCCTTTCTAAGGTCTTCAACTGTGATATCATAGAAAGTTGAAAGATCGTTTCTTCGCAATTCAAGCTCTTCTGGCTGAACATTTTCCTTCTGAGGCAGATAAGCTTCAGCAGGGAATTCTCTATATTTTTCTAATATGTCATAAATTTCTGAAGAGTTAAAGACAACAGCCCAATGCCATTTTCCAAATCTGGTGGTTGTATTAACAGCTCGTACCCAGAAGTTCAGAAATTCCCTTTTTACCCTGTTCTCATCATTATCTTGCCCTTTGACTTCCAGAATTAGTTTATCGCCGTTCTTGAGTTCAATTAAATAATCAGGGATATAGTTTCTTATTAAGCCCTTATAGTGGTACTTAATTATGAATCCAAGGTGATCATTTTTTACAAATGCCCTTACTGCTTCATGTTTATCAATAATATTCGCATTATTTGCCTCCCAGGTACTGTCAAAAACCGTGAAGTTTATATGACATTTTTTGTGCCATTCATTCGGTTTGGAGGTATACCATGTTGGCATGTCTGACGTTGAGCGAATTGGCTTCTCATTATCAAATACTGGGGTAAGTACCGCAGCATTCTGATCTTTAATCGCAACCCAAAAATGCTGAATTATCCTTGAAATGTTCAATGTTAAAAGTATGTTCTTCCTTACATTATCTCTATTGAACAGATCTGTTTTTATTAAAAGCTTATTTGAGCTAATGAATTCCTCAGTTAGCTTAAGAAGCTGGGCAAGAAAGTCATATTCATTTCCCTTCCAATTTGGCTTTTCCCTACTGTAGATATTGGTAGCAACTCTGAAAATCACTGACTGTAAGCGAAATCTTTCTGAGTATTCCTTCAGGTCAATATCAGTTAATGCAGCTGGCACTACATTATTCTGAATTACTCCAGCAAGTTCGGCTACCGTAATACTATCATTGGGATCAATTACAATAGGTTTAATTTCATTATAATCTATTGACAGACTGGATTTATATACAGTGTCAACTCTTAGGATATTAGGGAATTTGATTTCAAAATTTAACTTTTCATTTATGGGTTCAATCTGGTATTTTGGCTTCGGTGGACGTGGAACTGAAACACCACCTTCATGTGGAATGAAGGAAAATGGAACACCGAAGACATTCACATATTCAGGTTCCAACATCTGGTTTTCATCAAATTCGTAGGAAATCCTCCTTAATCCCCTTCCTATAACCTGTTCACAAAGCAATTGGCTTGAAAAAGCTCTCAGTCCCATGATTTGAGTTACGTTTTTCGCATCCCATCCCTCGGAGAGCATACTAACACTTATTACATTCTGGATCTGCTCTCCTGGTTGACCAACTTTACCAACAGTATCAACTTTTTCACGTAATTGTTCTGCTAGCAATTTCTTTGATCCAGAGAGATTTTCATCCTCATTTTCAATCTGGTTTAAGATTTCACTGTCAATCTGAAGTGTCTTATCTATATCACAGAGCTCCTTTACTTCACACTCTGATGAGTCGAAATAGAATTTAATTCGTTCTGAGGTAGCGGTAGTATTTGCAATTGTAATCATAGCAGGAGGAATTTTGATGCCTCTCCTTATCCATTCCTGTTTTGTTTTCAACCAATCTGATCCTAAGAGGTTGTAAGCGTTCTTAACCAAGTCGGGTATTGGCGTTTCTTTGACTACCTGCTTCTGATTTAGATCCTCCCTTACTTCATCATCGTTGTAAATGTGGTATAAACGTGATTTATAATCGGAAGTGTATTTCCCATCATCCCTGAATACTACTCTTGGAGTTTTAACCAGTCCAGATTCAATTGCATCATTTAACCCAAAATCACTTATGATCCATTCATACAAACCCAACTCAGAAGTTCTTTTACCTGTTGGAGCAAATGGGGTAGCTGAGAAATCATGGCACCGAAGTATTTTTACCTGCCTGTGAAGTTTATCAAGTCCTCCTACCCATACAGTATTGTCAATGTCTTCCCTTTTTACCTGCTTTTCTTTACTTTCAGCAGCAGTTCTCCATGCATGATGGGCTTCATCATTAATAACCAAAATATTATTTGATTTAGCCAATTCTCCTAAGACCATCTTAGCGTAAGTGGAATCGCTAACTTCCATGTATCGTCTCTTATCAACACTTCTCAATTGTCTTTTCTGGGCTTTTTCATTAAGTCTTTCCTGTGTATCCCAGGCCAGCATATGCCAGTTTATTACAAGTATCTGGCCTTGTCGCAGTTTATCCATCAATGTTGGAGGTACTATATTGAATTCATTATAGTAATTGTTTTCATCTGGAGGATAAAGAACTGCCAATCTGCTTTTAACAGTTAGTCCAGGAGAGACCACTAATATATTTTTAGAAAACCTATTATCCTGTTTATATGATACTTTGTTCAATATATTGTAAGCGATTAACATGGCCATTACAATCGTTTTCCCACTTCCAGTAGCCATTTTACAGCACCATCTTCCAAAGTCACCACCATCTTTGGGAATGGAAATGCCAGTTTTAAAATGGTCTGGGGCTTCGTTCAAAAAAATAATAGTCTCGATTGCTTCTAACTGACAAAAGAACAAAGGATAAGTTCTCCGGTTACCGTCTTCCCAATATTCTAATAGGTCACGAGTAATGCCAGTTAATCCCGGTCTGTTATTCTCTTTCCACTCTTTTAATCGTCTTCTAATTATGTTTACCAACGGAAGTTCAATGAACTCTCCAATATTTTGAGAAGAGGCAATAGTATATCCAGCAGGTCTTCGGCCTTCAGCTTGAAAAAATTCTTGTGTCGCTAGCTCATATTTCCAATGGACATGAGGTTCCTTGTACGGAGAACAAAGTATTAACTTATCAATTTGTTTCATCGTTTGATGATTTTCAGACTTTCAATACCTCTATCGTCGATGATTTTAACAGCAATGACTTTACCTGGAGTAAATGGTAAAGAAATTGTTCCATTAAATGCTTCTATTTTGTCTTCATCAATTTCTGATTTCATGTTTTTTGCAAGTTTTGACCATCCTTCACTACTACCCGAAAGAGGGAGAAACACTTGTCTTGGCAACAAACTTCGCCCATCATAATCAGGATCTAAAAGCCACATAGCAATATTCTTTTTACCTCCACTCTCAATAGCACCTGTTCGTGGATTATAATAATCGAAACCTAATACTTCAACCTGAATTTTCCCTCTGTTCTCACCATCTTGAATTTCATGTAATCGAACTTCAGGCTGTCCAATGAGCCAAAAACTTTGATTAGTATTACTTTTCTTCTTAAGATCATCGGTTTGTAAGTCCATGTTCATTTGAGCCTTCAATAGTTTAAATCCCACCAATCTATCAGGTGTTTCATCAATATCCTTAGCGGCTTCATCATCAAATTGGAATGCACAAAACAACAGAATATCAGGTTTTAAATATCGGGCTTCATCAATGGCTAATTCCACAGTCCGTTGTTCAAGAGGAGCATGTTCTGGCCCGAAAACAATTAAAACTTGTTCGGGATTCTCAATCTTGGTCTCAGCTTGAGCCTGAATATGTTTTGTTCCTTCTATAGCTTTTACATAGGTGAAATTCATAATTGCCCCACCTTTGGCTCGGACTCCAGTCCTAAGCAATTCGTCACGCCATTGATCTTGTCTTATAGTTTCGCCAACTCTTGAAATAGAGTTATCTACATCCATTTCAGTTTCCAAAATCCCTTCAAGGTCTCTAACAATAGGTGAAGGAATACTTTCAACTGTAAATGGGCCTGATATTCTCAACTTTTTAGCATCTATTATTGGTTGATCGATAAAATGGATTTCTTCTGGCTGCAATTTTTCCGCTAAAATCTCTAAGTTTATTCTCTTTGCAGATTTATATTTAAATCCATTCCCTACTCCTTCATTTGGCAGTGCCAACTCAAAAAAATCAAAATTGGCAGTTACCAACCTTTGCTTTGCTAACGTAATTGCTACCCTTGATGTATCACAAGTAATCCAGCGTCGCCCCCACTGCTCAGCAACATAGGCGGTTGTGCCACTCCCACATGTAATATCCATAACTAATTCCCCTGGCAAAGTAGAAAGTAAAATACATCTTTGGATTGGCAATTCATCAGTTTGAACAGCAAAAATAGGTTCCATTTCAGCTGCAGTATCATCCCAGAGATTATTTAAAATGTAATATGGGAAATCTGTAATGTACTCTTTATATGGTCTCCATGAACTATTACCCGTCAAACGGTTAAGATCTATAAGTGTTTTTAATCCTTTTAAGTCAAATTTCCACTCCTGGCCACTCGGAGGTATAATATCTTTACCATTTATATTGATTGGAAAAGTATTTTGAGGATTCTTAGTCTTTTTTGAACCAACTTGTGTCCTAAAAACCTTCGAAAGATCAAGATTGGAATTTCTTATGTCTTCAGTTAGACAAACCGCTCAAAAAAAGCAGTCCTCGCCAGAGTAAACTGACCACCTCCTGCCGATTAATATTTACAACCTCTGCCGGAGCAAACTGACCACCTCCTGCCGGAGCAAACTGACCACACTTCAAATCGTTATTTACACTTCTGATTAGTGACATGATTGAGTAATGTTGGGCTTTCCAATTTTATTAATCATGTGTAATAATTTAATTAGAATGAGTAAAGTACGAAGCATCATCAAGCTGTACGCCCAGGGCGTCAGCAAGCTCTCAATCGGAGAGCGCACCCAGTTACCGAGGAATACGGTAAGACGGTACATACATTTGTTTTTGGCTTCAGGGTTGAGTCTGGAAGACCTTGACAAACTGGATGACAAGTCCCTGGAACAGTTGTTTCTGGATATGAGTAGCCGGGAACATATAGAGGACGATCCCCGTTATCTGGCTCTGAAAGAGCTGTTTCCTGAGATCGATAAAAAGTTAAAACAAAGAGGAATAACCAAAGAGATGCTCTGGAAGGAGTACTTTGAGAAACACCCGGACGGTTACCGGGTATCTCAGTTCAAGGCACATTTTTTACGTTGGAAAAGGGCCAGTAATCCAACCATGCATATAGATCACAAGGCTGGAGAGAAGATGTATGTGGATTATGCGGGTGAAAGGTTGTATTATCTGGATGTTTTTACAGGAGAGCTTGTTGAAGCTGAAATTTTTGTGGCGATCCTGGGTGCCAGCCAGCTTACCTATGTCGAAGCCAGTAGCAGCCAGCAGAAAGAAGATTTCATAAGTTCTTGTGAAAACGCTCTACACTTCTTTGGTGGAGCTCCAAAGGCGATTGTCACTGATAACCTGAAGTCGGCGGTGATCAAAAGCAGTAAGTACGAACCCACACTGAACCAGGCCTTCGTTGATTTTGTCAGCCATTATACGATGGCAGCTTTGCCGGCCGGACCTTACAAACCAACCCACAAGGCGTTGGTGGAAGGAGCCGTTAAAATCATCTATCGGACTATTTACCCGGAAGTGAAAAACCAGGTTTATTCTGGTCTGGAAAGCCTGAACCGTGCCATACAGAAAGCGCTGGGAAACCATAACAACCGCTTGCTCAATGGAAGACCATACAGCCGCAGGCAGTTGTTCGAGGATATAGAACGGGATCAGTTACAGGGATTACCACAAACCCGCTTTGAGATCAAACGTCGGAAAGTAGTGACGGTTATGAAGAATAATTACGTGTGTCTGAGCGAGGATAAGCATTACTACAGTGTTCCTTATCGTTACCTGGGAAAACGAGTGACAATTTTGTACAGCCAGTCAGAGGTTGAAGTGTTCCATCACTATGAGCGGATAGCTTTGCACCTGCGTGATAGAAAGCATTACGGGCATACCACTGTTGAGGATCATCTGGCCTCCAAGCACCGGTTCATGAGCGATTGGAACCCCGATAAGTTCATCAATAGGGCTTCTGAAGTAGGTCCGGATACCAAAGAATACATCATCGGTCTACTGGGCAGCCGACAGCATCCGGAGCAGGCCTATCGATCATGCCAGGGGGTATTGAGCTTCAGTGCCCGGGTGGGAAAGGAAAGGCTGGAAAAGGCCTGCCGCAGGGCCATGCAGTATGGAGATTACAGCTATCACACCATCCGGGTGATCCTCGAACGTGGACTGGATAAAGATGAGTTCGAAGCCGGTGAAGGACAAACGCCGGTACCGCCGATCCATCCCAATATCCGGGGGCCCAGGTATTACGCTTAACCAAATGAATTAACCCACGGCGGGTAGTGGCCCGCAGTGGGTTCGTTAAATAATCAAACAATAAATCAATACATTATGAATGAAGAAACTTTGCACAGAATGAAACAGATGAAGTTCCTGGGTATGGCCAATGCCTTCCGGGCAACTATGGAAGCTGACCCAATCGCATCCCTTACCAATGATCAAATGGTATCGTTACTTATTGATGCCGAGTGGGATGATCGGAACAACCGACGCATTGAAAGAAGGCTAAGGTTAGCCAGGTTCCGCTACATGGCGAACATGGAACAAATCCTCTTTAACCTGGACCGCAACCTGGATAAAAACCTCGTAATGCGCCTGGCGGAATGTGGCTTTATCGACAAAGCGGAAAACCTCCTAATCACAGGTAGCACGGGGGTTGGTAAAAGCTACATTGCGTCTGCTCTCGGGAACCAGGCCTGCACGATGGGTTACCGGGTGATATACGGCAATACCGGCAAATTGATGTCACGACTGAAAATGGGGAAATCGGACGGATCCTATCTTAAAGAAATCTCCAGGATCGAGAAGCATGATCTGTTGATCCTCGATGACTTTGGGCTGCAACCCTTTGACAATATTACACGTTCCACATTGATGGAGATCATCGAGGATCGACATGGCAAACGCTCAACCATCATCACATCCCAGTACCCCGTATCCGATTGGCATACCATAATTGGTGAGCAAACGGTAGCCGATGCCATCCTCGATCGCATCGTTAACAATACGCATCGCATTGATCTAACTGGGCCTTCATTGAGGGAACTGCTATCCGGGAAAAAGAAACAGACAGTTGAATTGGATTAAAAAATGTATCTTTGAAATAAGACTATCAGACAGCAAAATGATCGATTTGAAGAAAAGGAAAAGTGACTGGTTAGTTACTTCGGCGTAGGGTGGTCAGTTTAAATCGGTAGAGACTGATCAGTTTGGTCGGCAAGTCCACTTTATTGCTGAACTTATAATTACAATGCAATTAAAATCATCATATTTCTTAGAAGGTATTAAATCACAGCTTGTTAATCATTTAAAGGGAGAAATTCTTCATTCAAATGAATTTGATTATAATAGCAATTGGGAACGCACACTTGAATCACTTGTTACTGATGAAGCAAGAAAAAAGAAACTTGAGAATGAACTACTCTCAAAACAAAATCAATTAGAAGGACTAATAAATTGGTTATCTTGGTTTCATGTCAACCGTGAAATTGAACTACCTGAAACGCCAAATCCAATTCTTGCAGTTCTAAATAACCTTATTAGCCGAGGCGAGTTTACAAAGCCCTCATTATTTGTTGAAGAAGTTTTTTCGAAAGCATTTCAAAAAACTACTATACAATTAGATGAAAGTCTGGGCAGTATCAATACAAATTTGCTTGACAAATCACAAGAGTTTTTCAACTCTGTCTGGACAACATTGCACATTATTGACACAACCGCACAATGTGATAGCGTTAGCAAAATAAAATTGGGGGACCCGAATTCAACATTTGAACGCTGGATTATCTCTGATTTTATCTCAGAACAAACCTCTTTTCTTAGGCAAATACTTCAACAACAACGGACATTGAATTCAATTTGTCTCCCTGAACAGCAAAGAGGGTTTAAAGGAAACAGAGTTGATTTCTCTGTGGAGTGCCCATATTATTTTTCAGATGAAGTTGATGAATTTTTCTGGAAAAAGAGTTTTAAAATTAAAAGACGACATGGTTTAGTTATTGAAATTGACGGATCACCTTACCATGAACTTGGACCTCAAAAAATTCACGATGAAAATCGAGACATTGCGTTAAATTTATCTAAATGGCAAGTCAAACGTGTGTCCTCTGCAAAAAAAAATGAAGATTCTGAGAAGGCAATCTCAGCTTTACTTAAAACGCCTTTCGTTCAGACAACAAAGATTAATTTTGATATATCTAACAGTGAGAGAAGGCTTTTTGCTCAATTAGTCTTATCTCCAATAGCAATTGCTAGAATTCAAAAGACAATTGTAAGGTATCTTATTTCACTAGGTGATATTATATCTAAGAAAAGCATTTTTAAAATAGCAATTATTGAACGAGATGTTCCTTGTGGATTTATCTCAGTTGATGACTTGAATGAGCTGATAAAAAATCTATGCCAATTGAAAGGAGTAAATAATCTTCCAAAAATTGAAGCAACGGTTTATAATGACTCTGAATATTCTGGCTCACCACTTCAATTAAGGGAAGTACTGAAATCATCAACTTTGAATCTTTCAGAAAATGATTTTGATTTAATCATTGACAACTCTATTTTAAGAAGGGAAGGAGTTTTTTTGGACGATTCTTTATTCCAGTCAGACAAGACAATTATAATTCGATCAACACATTATACAGAGAATGAAAATGAAAGTATTCTTTGTTCTGATACTATTAAATACAAGAAAATTGTCAATCCCTTAAATGATGGCACATATGAGGAGTATGCAAAAGAAAAAGAAATATTGACCTATTTTCTTCAAAATATATTTCGCAAGATTGAATTTAGAGTTGGGCAATTACCAATTCTGAACAGGGCATTACAACTCAAATCTGTAATTGGCTTGCTTCCAACAGGTGGGGGGAAATCATTAACCTACCAATTAGCAGCACTGCTTCAACCAGGAATAACACTTGTTGTTGACCCAATAAGATCATTGATGATCGACCAATTTCAAAACCTCTCGAAAACAGGCATCGAAAACTGCAATTTTATCAATTCAAATTTGGATACAAATGAAAGAGGCATAAATATTAGTAAGCTCATAAGGGGTGAGATTCAATTCTGTTTTATTTCACCTGAAAGATTAGTTACCGAAGAATTCAGGCAAACACTTAAAGAATGCGGAGAAAAGGGTAAATACTTTTCTTATTGTGTAATTGATGAGGTCCATTGTGTAAGTGAATGGGGGCACGATTTCAGAACTCCTTACCTATCGCTGGGAAAAAATGCAAGAAAATATTGTCCATCTTTTAAAAGAAGATTTTTTGAAGATGGTTATAAACTTCCCCTTTACGGATTGACTGCGACAGCCTCGTTTGATGTATTGGCTGATGTTGAAAGAGAATTGGAAATTTTATCAAGTGAAGTTGATGATACCATTATAAGTTTTGAAAACACATTACGGGAAGAGATTCAGTATTCAATAATCCAGACAGATATAGACCTAAATACCAATCTGCTTCCATCTCCACAAAGACTGAATGTTTGGTTAAATCCCAATCTGAAAGGGGCTGGTTTTACAGGTTATATACCACCTCAGATAGATGCTGCTAGTAATGTCGTTGGAGATTTACCATTGAAAACAGAAATTGGAAAAAGAAAACAAAATGAAGTGACTGACATTCTGCAAAATAAGTTTCTTCAAAATTGGACATACTTTTCAAACGAAGCCATTCAGAATGAACTTCTAAATATCTCATTTACAGATTATTTAGATGAGAAACAAAAAGCATCTTTTAAAAATGATGAAACAAATTATATCGCAAAAAAAATATCCAATATAATTCATGAAAATGAAATCACTGCTGATAATATTTGGAGTGAAAACAACAATGGTTTTATAATTTTTGCTCCACACAGAACAAGTTACTTCGGAGTAACAGATAAATTTAAAAAAGATGCTAAGGGCAATCCCTTTCCTTTAGCAAAACATCATGGAATTTTTGATAACATTCAAGGACAGTTTTCTTCGGGTATTTTTATGGGTTCAGGGGATGATACAGATGAAAAAACAAATGAAGAAATACAAACTGAGTCATTTAAGCACCAGGAAAAGTTTATCAACAGCGATATTGCTATAATGGTGGCAACAAAAGCCTTTGGAATGGGAATTGATAAACCCAATATCCGTTCAACTATTCACATTAATATGCCAAGTTCACTTGAAAGTTTTGTTCAGGAATCTGGAAGGGCTGGAAGGGATGGAAAGCTAGCAATCAGTTTTCTTTTATTTAATCAGCAGCGCTTTAAATACTTTGCTCCCCAAACTTATAGAAACCTTTATTCAGGTAACACAAAACATGGCATTGAAAGAAAAAAGGTTCAACTGGCAGATTATACAACCTGTATACAACTAAGACAGATTGCTAATACAAATACTTTAATAGACAAGCATCGTTACCTGAGATCAGATTTTGATAGTATCCTGACAAACATAAATAATCCCCTTCTTGATACAAGCAGCCCTCCCAATGAAATATCCCACAGAGAAAAACTTAAAATTGCAGCTGAAGAACAATGGGTGGATTTTGATATACTTGAATATTTTCATTACAATTCATTTAAAGGTATTAATAAAGAACTTGTAATATTAAACGAGTTACTAACCGAAATCTCATTCCCGCATAGAGAAAAGAAAGATGAAATCGCCGAAGAGTTTTCCGAAGAAATTAATCGAAAATCATTGTTAAAATGGGGAAATGGCAAACATTCAAATAATTTATGGTTAAATTGTGAAGAAACAGGAAGAGGATATGGATTTATTAATACCAATGATTTTTCCGTTCATTTTTATATTGATGGAGGCTTTGAAAAAGGTGAAGCACTTCAAATATTAAATCAATTAAAGGAATTCATCTTACAGCACCCAGATTTCGCTAAACTTACAACAAACCACCAAAGATGTGATTTACTGAAGTCAATGGTTTTAAAAGGAAGTTGTGAAGGACTAATTCATGCTTTAGAAGCAGGTGAAACAGAGCTTGACTTTGGATTAATTAATCGCTTTTATCAAACTAAAGATATCAGAGGAAATTTTATTCCTGAAACCCCATGGTTAAATCAAATAACCGCAATACTAAGAAAAAAATTCGCTGAAATAGACCAATTATCAGATTCATTAATAGTTGACAAGTTTCTCAATAATATATTTTTCCCAAATCAAACCTCCGATCCTATATCATCTGTTGAAGATTTATGGAATAACATTGAGAAATTCTATCAAACATTACCTGCTCCATTTGGACCAAATTATGATTTGACTCTACTGCATACACCTGACAGAGAGTCCGCTTTGGAAAAAGGATTTTATTGTGACAGAAATAGCTCTGATACTTTAAAAGCCATCTATAGATTAATGTCCATTGGCATAGTAAACGATTATGAAATTGACTATAGAAGAAGGACTGTATTACTGAAGTTTTCATCAGACGGTATTCCACAAATTTATAAATCAAATCTGAAAGAATTTTTCAAGAGATATTTCTCAGAAGTTCAATCTCAGAATAGGATTAACCAGTTAAATATTGAAAATGAAAATGACATAAATGAAACAATCACAAAATGTTTGAAAGCTCTGATTGAATTTGTTTATGAAGAAACTGAGGAAAAAAGATTCCAAGGTATAAAGGAAATGGTTGAAGCAGTTCAACAAGGGTTACCCCGACCGAATGAATCTCCAATTGAAGGTAATAAAAGATTTAAGGAGGAGATTTACTATTACTTCAATGCCAAATATGCAAGAAAATATGTTTTACCAACTGGTGAAGCAGCTTCATTAGTTGCAGATACTGAAATAGGAAAAATTTCGAATTTTAACATTTGTGAAAAATATTTTCGTGTGCTAAGGGAGGACAGAGGGGCTTATCTTTCGAACCTTAAACATCTTCGTGGCTCAACACAGAAAATTTTAAGAGCTGTAAATCAGAATAATGCTTGCTTGAAAATCCTAAAAGCATTTTCCCTTTACCAATTAAGCCAGACACAAACATATTTCATTGATGAAGTGATAAATCCAGTTGATGGGTTATTTGTTAACGGTTTTGTGTCTTTATTTCAAGAATCAAATTGGAAATTATCTGAATTGCAAATTGCACTTGACAAATTAGAAATTGAGTGTAACAGATATTATCCCGAACATAGATTTAAGAACGAATGGTTAGCATGTAGAGAATCAATCTATCTTAAACACCACAATTGGTGGCTTTCAAATTTTATTAACAGAATTACTCCAGTAGAAAATGCCTGAACTTGAAGACATCCAAAGACAAATCCATGGTGAAATTTCCTCATTACAGGAAAACCTTAAATCATTGAACACTATTCGGCTTGAATTTGAACAAGCCAAAAACCTTGTAAAAGAACATATCACCAAGGTTGATGAATACATTCGAAGTATTCAGACTCATTCCACGAACTTGCAGAATTTACTATCAAAATATGCCGATGAAATAAAAGAACATACTATTCAAGAAATAAACCGCGCAATTTCGTCACTTGAAGCAGTTTCAAATGAAATAATAAGAACAGTTAATTCTTTAAAGGAAGAAATTAAAAATCTCTTACAAACAAACAAGGAGCTTATTCAAGAAGCAAAAGAACTTTTTAAGCAGATTGATGAAATTAATTTACCTAAACGGTTTGATGAACTTGAAAAGAGTTTATATGATATTAACGAAAAAATTACTCGACTTGAAAATAAAGTTGAGGCGTATTTTAAATCAATTAAAGCAGAGATTGATGATATTCACAGAAGTAACTCTAGGTTAAAAAAACAAAATAAACTATTACTATATTTCTTAATCGGAATAAGTGTTATTGCTATAATGACACTTATTATTTTAATAATGAAATAATTGACAGCCTGCTAAGCATATATGCCTTTGCATGTTTCACGATCCTTTCAGGAAAATCCGCTGACCAAAGCTATATGATAACGGATAAGATTGACCTCCCGATAGCAGAGTTAATCACTTGGTAAATTAACAAAAATGAAGATGTTTCAATACCCAACCGGATGGGGTCAACGTTACCGGCTTTTACACTCAATTTAACTTAACATTAAGAGACTGTCTACCATACTCTCGTCCAGATAAGGATAAAAGACTTTTCCCCATAATGATTTATTGCTTGTCATATGTTCCCAAATCCATTTTTCGTGAAACTCTTCTATTATCTCAAGAGACCATGGGACATATGTTGCACAGCTTAAGTCAGGCCAATACCAAAAGTCTTCGAATTTCTTTATTAAATCCAATGACCATGGTAAATTGGTGTTAGTCGTTAATCCTGAAGTGATTGATAAAAAACCTTTTGGAGTAAGTTCTTCATGACCCCACTCCCATCTATCTTTGAATCTTTCAATTAAATCTATTGACCATGGAAGGCTTGCACAAAGACTTAGATGATCCCAGTCCCAATAATCCTTATATTTTTCAAGTAGATCTAAAGACCAAGGCACTCGGTCTTCATAGCTCATTTTATGCCAATCTGGATTTTTCAATACATGGTTTAATTCTTTAGCAGAATATTTACCCTTTATAACTTTGGGTTCAGATTTATAATCCCAGTTAATATCTAACCATAATTCACAATTTTTTTCCTTATAGGTTTCAAAATTAAAGCTGGATTGATACTTGGTAATTAAATCATTGGTCCAGTTAACTGCTCTATTTCCACATAATATATCCCAGTTCCAGTATGAAGAAAGGCTTTCAATAAGCTCTTCAGTAAAATTTAAAAATTCATTTCCACTTATGTAATCCCAATAAAGTCTGTCAGAGAATTCTTTAAGTATTTCGGGGTACTTATTTAACAATTCAGTATTTCCTGATATCATCCCCCAATCGATTCTCTCCTGATATTTTTTAAGGATATTGAAGGACCACTTTACTGATTTATTTTCAGCCAAGCAACAATCCCAAATGTTTTCTTCTTTTGTCCAATGCCATCTATTCGCATACTTGATTATTAAAGTATCAGACCATGGGATGCGTTCATTTCCACTCAAAGTTTCCCAATCCCAATAATTCTCATATTTAGCTATCAGCTTAACCGACCATTTAAGATATTCACTACTACTGAGTAACTTCCAATCAAGGTGATCCTTATATTTTTCAATAATATTTTCTGAGAGTGGGTATTCAAGACAGATATGATTAAAGAAGAAACTTAAATTCTCTTGCAAAAAAGTAACTATTCTTTCTTTTTGTGAGTTCATTCTTCCATCATTCTCACCAAAATTAATGAATATATGGAAATTCCTTTGAATTTGAGCACCCTATTCCCGATTCAATAGAACAGTCCAATTGAATCCGGAATGATATATCCAATATAGTCTGATATTTGGTGCTCATTCCGATCGGATTTTACAACCTTGTCTTTCAATCAAAAATCTGTAGCAAAGTCCCCAAATTGGCATCAAATCTGGTGTTTCAGAAAATAAAAATCATACTTTTGGCCCCATTTTCTTAACCTGAAATTTTGTTTTCAGGCTTTTTTTCGATATATTTTATTTGAACCCTGATAAGGGCGATAAAAGATAAAAATATTGAATTAAACATTGAAAACAGAAAACACATATTACATGAATGTCGCAATGGTTTCCGAGTATCTGCATGTTGCCAAATCAACGATCTATAAGTGGGTGGAATCTGGATTCATTCCTCATAAGAAGCTCCGTAAAAAGGTTCTTTTTATCAAAAAAGACATAGATCAATGGGTAGAGAATGGAGGGGTGCATAAAATTGAACTGCCAGAGCTACCAAAATCAATTAAAAGTAAGTACGATGGCGAAATTTCACTTAGAGCTTGATAAAAGAGTCCCCCTGAAAGATAGTAAATACAATCTATCCGTCAGAATGTGTCATAAGAACGATGTAATGTATCTTAAAATCGTACCTGTGACCGAGAAACAATATGAGAAGGTATTTGTAAGGAAGGCCGACGACAAGAAGAGCACCGAGTTCCGTAATGAGTGCATGGGGTTCATTGGTAGATGTGAAAACATCTTTGCTGAGATGAAACCCTTCAACAAGAAAAGGTTTCGGGAACTGGTTTATGGTAAAGAATCCGCTAATAATGATACAAAAGTGTCACTCAAACTAATTGATCTGATTGACCGATATGTGGATGCACGGGGAACAGCCAAACTCCACACAAAGGACATGTATAAGACTGCAATCAATAAATACAATAGCCTGAAACCCGATATCTCAATTCTGGACATCACCCCTGCCCTGCTCATGGAATTTGAAAAGAAAATGCTTGATGACGATTTCTCACCGTTCACGGTTTCAAGCTATATGAGACACTTGCGTAGCCTGGTAAACCATTTTATTAATGTTGATAAAGTGATCCCCAATGATTTCAAGTATCCATTTGGTAAAAATGGAGGGTATGTAGTTAGGAAAGGGAGAAGTTTGAAATTGGTTATGTCAAATACCGAGATTAATAAAGTACTGGAACTCTTTGATTTTCAAAGTCCCGAAGAAGAGTACGCTCGAGACTGCTGGGTGCTTTCATATCTATGTAATGGCCAAAATTATCAAGATCTTTTCTGTCTTAAATGGTCTAGTATTCATGATGATTTAATCATGTTAACACGATTGAAAACGGAAAACACAACACGAAATAACTCTCGGGATATTGTAATTCCGGTTATTCCAAAACTCAGGGAGTTAATTGAAAAAATCGGAGATAAAGACAGTCCATATGTCTTGGGGCATTTGAAGAAAGGGTATAATGATAAGAATTTAAGAAGCCAGAAGGACTGGCAACTTCAGAAGATAAGGGCTGGGCTGAACTCTATTAGTGAAAGATTAAAATTGTCCGTTCCTTTGAAAATGAAAACCGCCAGAGATTGCTATAACAATGTCTTAAAGAGAGCTGGATGGGATCAAAATACCAGAGGTGATATGATGGGACATTCTCCAGGTAACATATTAGCGGCTCACTATGATGGAGTTATTGATAAAGAAAAGCTATTTGAAATCAACAGTTGCCTAATTAACTTACATTAAATAGAATTTTTTTTAATCTGAAGACTAGGGTTTTTGGCAACCTTAAACGATTGGTAATATAAATAAACTAATAGGTTAATTTAAATTATGCGACCAATGTTAATTTAATTAATTTTTTACACAACGAATAGCATCTCCTGTTGTTCTTAAATGTACAGTTCCCGTAACAGAGTTGCTGTCATATCGAATGTATCGTACATTTGCATTTTCATTATAAGGGGTACTGGTCCACCAGACTGCCACTAGACCAAGACTTTCAAAGGGCCCAATATTGCTTTGGCGAATTCCACTTGGTGGAGCATTAAAGCCGCTTCCATTATTACTTGTCTGATTATTTCCAACATTTCCGGCTATTGGATCTATTGACCACATGGTCGTTGAAGCTATTGATTTAGCAATATCGCTACCACTACCTCCATAACCAAATCCATTATTAGTCAAATAATTAATCAAGACCAACCATTCGGCATCTGTCGGGACATGCCAACCATTTGGACACACATTCCTGCCACCGTTTCTTGTGACATCTATAGTATTCCAATTATATAATGCTCCATAAATTTCTCTATTTAATCCATCATTATTATACCAA
The DNA here is from genome assembly GCA_017998095.1 of Prolixibacteraceae bacterium. Next base: position 18,823 of record JAGODU010000051.1, read on the forward strand.
CAATATCCAGGTGTGGTTAATGCAGACCATGCTGATGCATCTGTTACATTTGGAATTGATGTGCCGTCATTAAATCTGGTAGTTTTAAGATTTTCTGCCATCCAGATTTGGTTACCAATTGTAACAATCTGGTAAGTATTACCATCAATATCATTCACATGATTTATTGGCTCTGTAGTAAAAACCATGTCTCCACCATAAACTGTACCTATTGAATTCACTGCTTTAATTCTGTAGTGGTAAGTTGTACTTGAAGTCAAACCCGAAAGAACAGCACTAACATTCGTACTTGCGTTTCCAGTTACTGTTCCAGGGACAGATACTACTGAATTGCCATATGAAATGGTTGTACCATATTCAAAAGTTACAATTGTGGAAAGATAGTTTGCATTAACTGATCCGTAGAGTGTTGCTCCTGTTGATGATAAACAACAAGCAGCCTGAGTTACAGCAACAGGAGCACTGCCAAATGTTGTGAATGTCATATCATCACCATAGGTTGTTCCAATACTATTTTCAGTCTTTATTCTATAATGATACGTGGTTCCAGGAGATAATCCTGAGATATTGACAGTTACATTTATAATGTTATTACCTGTAAAAGGGTTTTGGATTGGTGTAGCAGTCTGTCCATAACTAGTTGTTGCACCATATTCGAAGGTCACGGTTGTTGAAAGGTAATTCGGATTTACAGTACCATTCAAATTAGCTTCAGTACTAGAAATATTTGTTGCAGGTTGAGTTAAACCCGCTGGAGCTAATCCCAAGGTGGTAAATGAGATATCGGCACCATAAGCAGTACCTACTGAGTTTGTTGCATATGCTCTTATATGATAAGTTGTCCCTCCTGAAAGGTCTGTAAGATTACTTACAAATTGGCCAATGCTTCCACCGTCGATGGTCTTTGAATCGCCTAATGAAGGATTTGTAATGGTACTCCAGCATACTCCACTTGCGGAAATTGTAGCGCCTCCATCATCCGTGATAGTCCCACCACTTGTAGCAGTCGATACAGTAATATTTGTTGCCGGTGTGGTTGAAACTATTGGTAATTGCGGTGGATCCTCTTTTTTACAGCTACTAAAAAGTTGTAAAATTAGCAAAATTAAGACCGTAGGATAATTGCAGATTCTTTTATTCATTACAAATTTTTCTTATATTCAGATCTATCAGTCTTATTAAACAGTAGAATTAATTTTAGCTTAATGGGTAAAGAATATCTTAGGACCATTATCACTATATTATTTTAAGATCAGCCACTGACCTATATTTTTATTCGTTTTTGACACATCGAACAGAAAGTCCAACGTTTAGTGCTCCGGCACCATAATCTGCTCTTACCTGGTTAAAATGAACAGCATAAGCCCCAACCCAGTCTGGGATGGATTCAGAAGACAGGAAATTTGCATGTTCACCTAATTGAAAGAATATGTCAGCACGGTGACCTCCAGGTAATGCAGAAAATCCGCTTTCATTTGTTGCTCCTGTATTGGGACTTAACCAATGTGTTAATCCGACTGTTTTCATTTTCCCGCCAGCCACATCAAGTCCACCCAGATAATCTATCAGAACAAACCATTCAGCATTGTTTGGCACATGCCAGCCAATCGGGCAAAGTTTGCCTGTAGCAGCGGTGTACCAATTATATAAAGCTCCATATACGTCGCCATAGGTACTCCTGTCATTATTATACCAACAATATGCGGGTGTTGTTAAAGCATCCCAGTTTGACTGATCTGCAACTATTGGAATAGGACTATTATCATTATATCTGGTTGTTTTTAAGTTTTCAGCCATCCAAATCTGAGAGCCAATGGTCACCGTTCTATAAGAGTTACCCTCCACATCAGAGATAGTATAGGCAAATGTCCTATCATTACCATATGTTGTTCCCAAAATATTTATTGCTCTTACTCGAAAGTGATAAGTAATTCCTGCTGTTAGACCGGAAATAGTGGCGCTTACATTTGTATTTGAGTTTCCTGACAACGGACTTTGGGTAGCATTTACTGTATTCCCATAGCTGGTCGATGTCCCATACTCAAATGTTATCGTGGTTGGGAAATAGTTGGGATTAACTGTTGCATTTAAAACAGCGTCATTTGTAGAAATATTTGTGGCAGGCTGTGTTAAGCAGTAAGGAGCTGAGCCAAGGGTGGTAAATGTCAAATCGTTTCCGTTTAAAGTACCAAGTGAATTAACAGCCTTTACTCTGAAATGATATGTGGTGCCCGGTGCTAAGCCTGTAATAATCGAGCTCGTACCGGAGCTAACATTTCCTGTTAATTGACTGGGTGTAGCAGAAGCCAACTGACCATAGCTTGTTGTAAGCCCATATTCAAATGTGACTGTTGTAGGTAAATAATTGGGATTTACTGATGCATTAAGGGTTGCGCCAGTTGTTGAAATATTTGTAGCAGGTTGTGTCACACCTGTTGGTTGCTGCCCCTGCGTAACGAAATACATATCAGTTCCATAACTTGTTCCCACTGAATTTACAGCTTTAACCCTGAAATGATAGGTTGAACCAGGATTCAGACCAGTCAGACTGATGTTTACATTAGTATCGCCATTCCCTGACACGGGACTTTGAACAGCAGTTGCAACGCTGCCGTAACTAGTTGTAGGACCATATTCAAAGGTAACTGTGGTAGGGAAATTTCTGGCATTTATAATACCGTTAAGGATTACACTACCTGTGGTAACGTTACTTGCGGACACTGTTGTTGCCAAGGGGACTTCACCCGATGTCATAAATGACATATCACTTCCATAAACAGTTCCTAACGAATTGACGGCCTTTATCCTGAAATGATATGTCGTACCGGGTGTTAATCCTGAAACCACAGCGCTAACGGCAGAGGTGTTATTCCCTGTAAGGGTGCCTGGGGTTGCAGCGATTGAATTGCCATACGAAGCGGTTAGTCCATACTCAAAAGTAACAGTGGTTGAAGCAGAATTTGGATTCACTGTTCCATTAAGGGTAGCTCCGGTCGAAGATAGAGAAGATGTGGTCTGAGTTACAACAATAGGAGCCTGACCCGAAGTGGTGAAGGTCATATCATCGCCATATGTTGTACCAAGGCTGTTTACTGTTTTAATCCTGTAATGATATGTCACCCCTGCTGATAATCCTGAAATACTGGCCGAAACATTGGTAATGCTATTCCCATCAACAGGAGACGGATATGCTGTGACAGACTGTCCATAACTGGTGGAAATCCCGTATTCAAACGTAACAGTAGTTGAAAGATAGTTGGCGTTAACAGTTCCATTGAGTGTTACTCCCGTTGCCGAATTATTGGTTACTGGCTGGGTGAGACTTATGGGTGCAAGGCCAAGGGTAGTAAATGACATATCTGCTCCATATGCAGTACCGGCAGAATTTGTGGCATAGGCTCTGATGTGGTAGATTGTTCCTCCCTCCAGGCCTGTAAGATTACTTATATACTGGCCAATCGAGCCCCCATCTACCGTCTTTGAACCATCAGTTGTAGGATTGGAATTAACTCCCCAGCATACTCCGTTTGCCGTAATGGTAGCCCCTCCATCTGAAGTTATTGTTCCACCACTGGTTGCTGTTGATACGGTAACTTCAGTTGCCGGAGTTGTTGAAACAACAGGTAATTCAACAGGATCTTCTTTTCTGCACCCTTGTGTAATAAATAGGAAAATACATATTGCACTAGCAGAATAAAATTTAAATGTTGTTTTCATGGATTCATTGGTATTGAATGAATGGATAAATGAAGTAATGCTGATCATACTCGAATATATTGTTTTATAACAATAAAATAAAGTTGAGTTTCCCATCGTAAGGTTTTTGGAAATTTCCGTTATGAGAGACGAAAAAGTATTAAAGGATTTCAGGAAAAGGGGTTAATCATTTTAATCTTTTGACCAGGAGATTTATGACAACCTGAGTTCCACTGGGAGTATCCTTATCAAATAAATCATAAATGGTAATTTTGTGCTTATCAGTGTGATACATTGCATTAAGTAGAATCAGTCTCTGTTTAATTATTTTGAGACCTTTACCATTATGGCCATTATTATCTGATGTTTTTGCAGCTTCCCTTCCAACACCATTATCTTCAACAATGACTGAAAGCACATCGCCAATCAGATTAAAATCCACTTTAATTATGCCTTTGCCTGATTTTCTTCTGATGCCATGTTTAATGGCATTCTCAATAAGAGGTTGAATAAGCATTGGAGGAATCATAATGCTTGAATCTCCAACCTCATTATTGAAATATACCTGGAGTTTATTACTAAATCTGATTCTTTCAATGTCCACATATTTTTGAAGGAATTCTATTTCGCTTGTTAGGTTAATATACTCCTCTGAAGCATTTTCAAGGTTGGTTCTTATTATGCTTGCCAATTCTCCAAGATATTTAAGGGATTCCCCGGTATTCTTATTTATGATAAGACTCTGTATTGCCGTAAGAGCATTAAAAATAAAATGAGGATTCATCTGAATCTGAAGAGACCTTAGCTGTAATTCCGAGTTGCTGATTATTAACCGGGATTTCTCTTCATGTTGACTCCTAACTAACTTAATCCGTAACTTTACAAAAAGGCTTACAAAGGATAATAATACTATCAGGCATGTTATAATAAACCAGCCAGAGTACCAAAATGGAGGCCTAACAGCAAATTGAAGAGTCTTAACAAATGCAGACCTATTTTCAATGTTGCTTCCTTCAAGGGATATCCTATAATTCCCAGGTCTTAAGGATTGAAGCACTACCTGGTTTCCCGTAATCCAATTACCTTCGTTGATCCTGTACCGGTATCTTAAATTTCCACTTACAGGGTACTTAATAACATTAAAAAGAAAAGAAACCTGTTTTTGATTATACCTTAGAATCCTGTTTTCAAGCCATGCCGGAGATTCGCTTGCTCCATTAATAAGAAGATTTTTTATGTTTAAATACTCAGGGGAGCGGCTATAAAAACTTGTATCAATTGATATTACCTCATGTGAAGTTTGAAGATATATTTTGTCTTTTCCATCATAAACAGGTGATCCAGCTGAAATATAATTGTAGCCGTTATAACTATTATAGAAATAATCTATTGCCGGTTGATCAGAATTGAGATTCTCGTAACTGATTACGTTCAATCCTTTATTTGTTCCAATTAGAAGATATGCACCATTGAATTTAATCCATTTGCAGGTATTACCTTGTAGTCCTGCTAGGCTGAGGTTAATTTCTCTTTTTATTAATAATGAATCCGAAAAAACTATATTGTAAAGAAAACAGTTTGTAGAAGAACACCAAATATTTCCTTCTTTGTCAATGTCAATCCCAGTAAGGAATTGATCGATATCAGAATTTTCTTCGGAAAGCCTAAAAACCTCATTGTTATTAATTGCATATACCCCTTTTGATGGGGAAAGGCAATACATTACCCCCTTTGATTCTTTAATATCAGTGATATCCAAAACCTCCCCTCCAGGACCAGAAAGAACGGTCCATGCTAAAGAATCCTTGATTGATGGGTAAAATCTTAATGGAGAATAATTAATATATGAATAGATACTTTTACTATTTATGGTCCCGATGATACCTGCTGCCAAAGGGAGATAAGACTTCATGTCAGGCACTGAAATTGCACCCCTTTGCGTGCTGACGAATAACTTTCCCCAACATTCCTGGAATGAATCTAGTCCAGTAAAATGGGCATGATCAAAAACCAGATAAGGAATCTTTTTAGGATCCTGAGTATATTTATTAAACCAATAATTGATTCTTGACATCACCTGATCTTTCGATAAAATAGTAACAACCTTACTATTGCTTTGATGAAAAATTCCTTTATCAGTTAGTATCAATAATGAATCACCTGCAAAACCAATATCCAAAATTGTCTTATCGCTACCTATCTCAAAATATTCAAAAGGTGATTTAAAAAGAGCAGTCAGGCCATTGTCTCTTGCTATCCAGATAATATTTGATAAAGAATCGCAAAGGATTGAGTTTACACTTTCATTATTTTGCTCTATTGGTAAAGGACTTGCAACATTTTTCTTCGGATCATAAATAACGATATTTCCAATAAATCTGCCTTCTCCAAATCCTCCAATCAGGATTCTATCATTCTCATATTGAGAATATCTCCATATAAACATCGAAGTATTTATCTCACTCTTATGATATTGTACATGAGGATCATACGGGTTGTACCTTGAGATACGGTTATACAAGCCTCCATAAAGTGTATCCCCAACTAGAATACATGAATACCCTCCTTCCCTAAAAATGATATTTTCGGAATAAGCATTCCCGAGATCGCTTAAATTCAGATGCAATCTATAAATCCCCTCATCCGCCACTGAAAAAAATATCAGAGAATCCCTGCCTGTAATTTCAGAAACAACTTTTTTATCAGGCTCCACAGTTTGAACCGGGATATTAATCAGAACCGAATCCTCCAGAACAAAAAGCCCATTGTCTGTACCTATAATGAGTCTGTCATAAAACCTTGAATAAAACAACTTTCGGATTATATTCTTTTGTTTATTCGGAAAG